>NZ_JAUBRI010000016.1:0-115592 GCF_036701795.1 Microcoleus sp. N9_A1 | reverse complement strand
AGCTCGTCAGCAGGGTTTTGACATCACTGTTAGTGGTTGGCAGTATGGCTAATTGAGAATGGTGCAAGATCTCAGTTGAAACCGACTTTGGCTATGAGACAGGGATTTAAATCCCCGGCGGACTTCGGGACAAACAGATCGCCCGGTTGGACTGCTAATCTAAGAAACCGGGTTTCTTCCGAGATTTCTTGTGCTCAGCCGAGATTGTCGCAGAAACCCGGTTTCTCGCCACCCATCCTAATCTCAATGTGTAAGGTGCGTCGCTATTAGATTTTTACTCTTTTTCAGAGATTGTCGATGGCGACACACCCTACATATACCAAATTGTCGCAGAAACCCGGTTTCTCGCCACGCAGCGGAAATTAGAGCGCATACTAATCTCAGAAACCGGGTTTCTTCCGAGATTTCTTGTGCTTAACCTAAATTGTCGCAGAAACCCGGTTTCTCGCCACCCACGCTAATCCCAGTTCAATCTATAATCAATCAATCGCAATTTAATTGAGCCTTCACCCTTCAACCTTCCCCTAACTCCCCCATGAACTCTGAACGCCAACCAGCCTATCTCAACCTGATTAATCAACTTCTAACTTGTCCCACCGGCGAAGAAGCCCAGATATTGAAAAGTCACCCGGATTTGCTGGATGATGGCTTGGTGGCGGCAATGCTAGAAGTGGCAGATAATCTTAGAGAAAAAGGAGATGGTGACAATGTTTAATTGGGTGAAGAAATTAGCACGACGAGTCGGCGATTTCCTAGCAAAAATTGAACAAAAAGCGGAAGCAGACAGACTGTTGAAACAAGCGAATCAGCAGTATAAAATCAGTCAATTTCGAGAATCTTTGCAGTCTTGGGAACAGGCATTAACTATCTATCTGGAAATCGGAAATCGCCAAAAAGAAGCTGCTTCATTAGGCAATTTGGGCTGTGCTTACTATTCCCTAGGGCAGTACGATCGGGCGATCGACTTTCACCAACAGTCTTTAGTGATTAAACGGGAAATCGGAGATCGCGTGGGAGAAGGTCATGCCTTCGGCCATTTGGGCAATGCTTACCAATCCCTAGGGCAGTACAATCGGGCGATCGACTTTTGCCAACAGTCTTTAGAGATTTCACGGGAAATAGGCGATCGCCAAGGAGAAGCCATTTTTTTGAACAATCTAGGTTTAATTTTTTTCTAAAATAACCAACTCGCAGAAGCAGAAGCAAAACTTCGTGAATCAATCATAATTCTGGAAACTCTTCGGTCTGAATTAGTCAACAATGACCACAAAGTATCAATCTTTGAAACCCAAGTATCTGCCTATCGCAACCTGCAACAAGTCCTAGTCGCCCAAACTAAATTTGATGAAGCCCTAGAAATCTCCGAAATGGGTCGTACCCGCGCCTTCGCAGAATTATTGCAAGAAAACCTCTTAACAACCGACTTAGCAACCAACGAAGTCACAAGTACATTATCAATTCCCAGAGTCCAACAAATCGCCCAACAGAAAAATTCCACAATCGTTGAATATTCGATTATCGATTCAGACAACCTTTACATCTGGGTAATCCAACCAAACGGCAACATCACCCATCGCGCCGCCAACCTCGAACCCCTCAACCAACAAAAGCTATCCCTCAAACAAATCATCCTCAAAACCCGCGTCTCCATCGGAGTTGATGAAACCGATGATGAAGGCAACAAAATTCAGATGGAGCCCAATTCTAGTATAGAGACACAACGCCGCTTACTAAAAATACTCCATCAAATCCTGATCGAACCCATAGCCGATTTACTCCCAACTGACCCCGATTCCCTCGTCATCTTCATCCCCCACTACGAACTATTTTTAGTCCCCTTCACGGCCCTGCAATCCGCCAACAACCGCTACTTAATCGAAGACCATACCATCCTCACCGCCCCATCCATCCAAGTATTAGAACAAACCAGCCAACACCAAGAAAACATCAAAGGATTGAGACAAGCAGCCCTGATAGTCGGCGATCCAACTATTGCTGCAAAATTCCAAAAAAACCCCTACAAACTCCGACAAATATCGAGGGCAAAAGAAGCCGCCGAAGCCATAGCCGCGATTTTAGGAACCGCAGCAATTAGCGGAAAAAATGCCACCAAAGCCGCCATATTAGACCAGATGCTAAACACCCGCATCGTCCATTTATCCGCCCACGGACTCCTCGACGATTTCCAAGGTTCCGGCATTCCCGGCACGATTATTTTAGCTGCTTCAGGAGACGACGACGGCGCGCTGAATGCCGCCGAAATCCTCAAATTAAAACTCAATTCCGAACTCGTAGTATTAAGCGCTTGCAGCACAGGCCGCGGTACAATCACGGGAGATGGAGTCAACGGACTATCGCGGTGTTTCATCCTCGCGGGAGTACCGAGTATCATCGTCTCCCTGTGGAATATGGGAGTAATTTCAGCCAAATTACTGATGATTGAATTTTACCAAAATTTAGCACGAGGCGATAACAGAGCGGCGGCGTTGCGGTATGCTATGCTAACAACAAAGGAACGATTTCCCAGTCCGATAGCCTGGGCTGCATTTACCTTAATCGGCGAAACCGAAAGTTTACCATTAGAGATTCAACAAGTAGATTTAAGGAGGCTAAAAATGTCACTACCCGATAATTATACATCTGAAGAGATTGGGGCGGGTTTAGCTAAGTTATTGAAAATATCGGAACCGAAGTTATTTGTTAATGATTTAGCTGCGCTTGATGTGGAATCAACAGATAATGTGCAGATTGTAGCAGAAAAAATCCGGGCATGGTGCGAAACTAGATCGCAAATTGAAAAGAATTTAGAGAACGAAATCGAGCAAGCTGGGCCTGGTGGTACTGATGGCGATGCACCGGAAAAAGTTGTGAGGGAGTTTATGGAAGTGCTGATGGATAATATGATGAGGCTATATCCGTCTGGGCCGCCGGTTTCGGTGGTTGAAACCGGTGATTCTGGGACGGAATCGGTTGAGAATCCAACATAAATACTGTCGCGAATCTCAGAAACCGGGTTTCTTGCTAGATTTTTCGTACTCAATCAAAAATTGTCGCAGAAACCCGGTTTCTCGCCACTCAACGATAGAAATGCGATCGCAAACCTGCGATTATTCACCACAATCATCAGCGTCCAAAATCCCACGCTAACCCACAAGTCCGCCGGGGGTTAAAAACCCCCGTCTCATAGCAAAAGTCCTCTCAAAGAGAACTGAAGAACACAATTTTTAACAAGCATTGTAATATCTCCCCAGTCGGTTGAAACCGACTTTAGCTATGAGACAGGGGTTTTAACCCCTGTCGGAATGTCGGAATGTCGGAATGTCGGAATGTCGGACTATCGGACTATCGGAATGTCGGAATGTCGGAATGTCGGACTATCGGACTATCGGACTATCGAACTTGCAGACAAGCTACCGAAATTATGTTTATTTTACCGGATATAATGTCAGTATATTCCACAAAGTTTGATTATGAAGCCACCACCGCAAATTAGAAATACCAGCATCACCCTCTATCCTTTCCACCGGCGAAATGACGGAGACGAAGGCTACCAACAAACAGCCCAAAATGCCGAACATCTCTGGCAAAACCTCGCCGATAATGTCGGCGAAAAATTCGATTTTCCCGAACTCAAATCCCTCCGAAACAATCTCATCTGCTACCAAGATGGAAAGTATCATGCAGCGGGCGAAGATGCCAACTTGAGCGATCAAAAATTGCTAACAGATGGCAAAATTATAAAATTTTAGCCTCTTATTCAGCAGTATAATCTCAAACTCAACGGCTCAATTGAGGCTAGACGAATTCACGACACCTACACCGCAGACTTGACTTTTTATTATAAAGATGATGATACCATTTCAGTAGCAAGTTTAAAGCAATTAAATCCCCAAAGCGGCCTGCTACCGAGTCAAATTTAAGCATCCATCGGACAAACATTATGGTCAGGAATTGCGGCATTTGGGAGAATTCAGTATTACGACTGATATTAATACTGACAATTATGAGGAAGCTTATGCTAGAATTACAGGTTTGTCCATAGGTGACAATCTAGAGTTTTTGCAGAAGTTTCGGGATTTGTCCGATCGCAAATATCAAAGTCAAATTCAAAAATACTTAAACTACCTGATTGCCAATCAAGATTTGTTCCAGCAGACAATCTCCACAATCCGCGGCATGGTGGAAATCGAACAGGTGGAATTGGACGCGCAACAGGAAAAAAATGAGAAATATCGCGATCGCCAACTTGAGAATATCATATTTTTTGTCGGAACTGCGATCGGCGGCGGCCAAATCTTTTCAGCAGCCTATCCTCTAATCAAAGATACACCCATTAAATGGCAACCCGATTCTTCCCTCCCGCTTCATCCTTTCACCGCGACGATTGTCTTGAGTTTGGCTTTCGGTTTAGGATTTGGGGGGCTGATATTAGTTATCCTGTGGCTGGTAAGGAAAATATTCCCCAAGTCGTAGTCGCTGCTAAGAAAAAGATTTTCTAGGTAGCGGCGGATTCACCTTGTTTAACTCTAAATGTAGCTACTAGCTTGACGGGTGAACATGGAACAGTAAATTCCGTTGGATGCGATCAATTCGTCGTGAGTTCCGATTTCGGCTATTTTACCATTTTCCATCACGGCGATGCGATCGGCAATTTTGGCCAATCCCAATCTGTGGCTGATGACAATCGTTGTTTTCCCGACGGCGATTTGGCGGAAGATGCTGTAAATTTCGTGTTCTGTCTTGGGGTCTAGGGCGGCGGTTGGTTCGTCAAAAATTAGGACTTCGGCTGTAGAAAGCCGCATGAGGGCGCGGGCGATCGCAATTCTTTGCCACTGTCCCCCGGATAAGTCGATACCGTCTTCTAATTGTTTCCCCAAGGGTGTTTCTAAACCTTGCTCTAAACTGTTGACTTTAGCTGCGATTCCTGATTCGGAAATTGCTTGATTAATTGCGGTGTCATCCGACAGGGAAAGCAAGTCGCCGAAACCGACGTTTTCGCGGACTGTGGAGGGGAAGCGGGCGTAATCTTGCATGACATACGCGATGCGCGATCGCACGTATGATAGGGAGTACGATCGCAAATCTTGACCGTTCCAGGCGATCGAACCTTCACTCGGATCGTACAATCTGCCGAGCAGTTTGCCAAGGGTAGTTTTGCCCGCGCCATTTTCACCCACAAAAACTAGCATTTCCCCCGGATTAATGGTTAAGTTGATATCTGTAACTGTGTTTTTACTGCTGCCGGGATAGCAAAAAGATAAATGCTTAATCTCGATACCAATTTTATCCTTTGTGGCACGGGCATCTTGCCCGTGACCTAGCAATTGACCTGTGGCACGGCCATCTTGCCCGCCATCTGGTAAACTAGGCAGGCGAGACGCTACATCCCCAAGCGGAGACTGCAACTCTGGTTTCATATCCAACAGTTGAAAAATCGGACTCACACCGAGAGCAATATCGTACAAATTAGTGTAATTATTAATCAGTAATTCTAAACTGTTTTCTACTTGGACAATCAAACCAGAATAAAGCGCCAAATCTCCCAAAGTATAGCGCCCTCCCAAAGCTCCGATTACCACATAAACAAAGGGCAAAGCTACTCCTATTCTACTAAGAATAGACCACAGCAGTACAATAATTGCTCCCTTTTTTCTGATTGCCTGCATCTCGCTAAAAAACTGCACGAACTGACCTTGCCAGCGTTTGAGCCAAAGTTCTTGCAAGCCAAACAAACGCAATTCTTTAGCGTATTCTTCGCCAGTCAATACTCTAGCAGACAAGTTCATTTCGCGAGTAATTTTAGCTTGCTTTTTTTGAACTCTCCAGATGAGTCTCGTATATTTTCTTTCGATGTAAATTGAGGGAATTGATGAAAGTAATATCACCGGAGGCACCCACCAAGCTATAGCAGCAGCAAGGCTTACAGATGGAATAAATATAAAAATTCCCGTGATGGTCATGCTGATGGTGAAGGCTAGTTGCTGTATTCGGGATACTCCGGTTTTTGCGAGTTCTACAATATTTAAGAGTTCTG
This sequence comes from Microcoleus sp. N9_A1, assembly GCF_036701795.1. Taxonomy (NCBI): domain Bacteria; kingdom Bacillati; phylum Cyanobacteriota; class Cyanophyceae; order Oscillatoriales; family Microcoleaceae; genus Microcoleus; species Microcoleus sp. N9_A1. The sequence goes on along the minus strand of NZ_JAUBRI010000016.1, from coordinate 109,558 downwards.
GGTTTTCAAACAGGGCGATATCGTCGAAATTGGCAACTTTTTCGAGGACTTTTCCTTCAACTGCGCCTTGAAGGCGATCGCGCAAAGATGTTACTGTAAAGGAACTCATTGTATCGATGGAGTCGCCAACTAATTTGAGAATTAAGACTCCAGCAATACTCCACAGCAACATTGGCTGGGAAAGTATCAAAGCTAAGGGCTGTGCTGTTTGCGTTTGCGACAGCAGGCGAGATACTTCGTCAATGATTAATTTATTTAAGAACAGCACGACAGATGGGGCCGCACCGCGAATGATATTGAGTAATATTAAATTGCGGAGTTCAATGGGTGCAGCTTTGATTATGAGGCCTAAGCTGCGCCGCAAAGCTTGGACTGTGGTAATTTGGATGGGTTGCATAGTTTGTGGGTAGGTGTCGGGTCTAGTCATCCCCGGACGGTATATTGTAAAAAAGGAAATCCTATGTTGTCAGTAGTAATTTTTCTATTCACTTCTGTCAGGAATACCAAGGCGCTGATATAGTTCTTTTTGCTTAGGATAGAGGAAAGAATCTTTAAAAGTTTTGCGAGTTTGTGAAGCCAACTCCTTTAACACACTATTAAAACTTTTGTGTTTTAAATCTTGAAGCACTTGAGATAAGTGAATGCCCGCTGCTAGATGAGGCTGCAAACGTTCTAGCTCACCAATTGAGAGTATTTGCCAATCTAGACTGACGAGTTCTTCATTTTTCAATAACTCATTTATGTGAGCGCGAAAATCATCACTATTAATTAAATACATCTCTTCAAGAGTAACTAACACTGGCATAAATGTGCTGCACTCATGAAATTCATCTAGATTACTTGCTCGGGCTTTGCAGGCTTTGCAGGCTTTGATAAAGGTATCAAGTTGTATTAAACCTTTTTTGACTTGTTCCAAACTATCATTGATAGCCTCTTCAGATGAGATAGTTTTAGCAGGTAATTTAAATTTGGTTGCTTTACACTCCAAAACTATCGCTACACTACCATCAATAATTGCATAATCAGGAGATTTGAATCCAAGGTCTAAGTCGCGTATATCAATAATTTTTTCTGAAGTAATAGAGTTATTTAATATAAGTTTTAAATACTCTTCTAAAACATATCCAAAATAATTGGAAAATTTTTGACCAAAATTATTATATAGTTGATAATATATACCGAGAGACATTCTTTCATCAATTAAACCAGGCACTGAAGCGCACATAAAGTCTTGTCCAAAATTCCCAAAGCCCTTACTTTTGCAAGGAAATATTAGGGGATATGTCTGCAGAGGATTAAAATCATACATTCTAAATCTACGATCGGTGTTTTTACGCTTGTCATACAAGGTTGTAATTTTAACTTGATCGCCTGCTAACTGGTAAACTGCCTGAGAGATAGCTTTATCATCAAGAAGACTAATACCTTGTGAGCGCAGTTTTTCAAACCAGTTTAAGGAGAACGAAAAATTATTTCTTGCAAATGCAGATGCTGCGAATCCAATATTGATAAATTCATGTATAGAGACTCCATTAAAAATTAAAAATTCTTTGTGTATATCGAATTTTGGAATACCTGCCTTACCTACTAAACTATTGGGAATCTCATGGTAAAGTAAGATAGGTCTTGAAAATTGACTGAATTCACTAACCTCAAATGGAAATTGGCTACAGGCTAATCTCAACATCACAAAAGCGGGATTAGAACCCATAAAATTATTCTCTAACTCTTGGTCAAAGGTTATAGGATCGGCTAGTAAGTAATCAGAAACAAGTCTTATAATTGTATTAATGTTTAGTAATTTAAAGTTTTGGCTTGCTATGCTAGGCAACGAAAATCTAACAGCAAATAGGGCAACTCCCGCAGCTATAAAGGGACGCAAGCTATCTTTTATTTCATAGAGAGAGTACAAAACATCACCTAGCCTGAATTTGCTAATTTTCTGACGAATCTTGAGCTCAAGTTTATCTAAATCATCCAAGGTGTTAATTTCCATTTTTTTAGTTTTGCTGTACTTGCTGATGAATTCGATCGCACCACACCGGAATCACAGGCTGACCCGATTTTCAGGTTACGATCGCCCTTTCCATCTCAAACTCTACCAGATCGAGCGATCGCCCTAAACGAATCCCACCATAGCATAAACCGCTTTATGCCAAACTATCCAAATGTCAAACGCCGCGCCGCACCATCGTCTGTAAATTGCTGTTCCCCAACGCCAACAACTTCCACAGTAACTTCACGATCGCAAATCGAAAATTCTCCCTCCCGCGCCGCAATTTCAACTATCACTTTTTCACCCTCAAAATACACCTGGTAATTAGTCGCAGCCCAGACACCTTGTTCGTGTTCAAAACTGTGTCCGTCGTCCTCATAAAGCGTCCATTCACCAGTTCCGGGCCAAATTCGCATTTTCAATGAATCAAGCGGTTGTTCGCTGACAAATTGCTGCACGGGCGCGATCGCAATTATGCCCCCTCCCCGCACGTAAAGCGGCATTCTCTCCAAAGGTGCATGGGCTAAAATGTGCATCGGGCCCTGATAGCATTCGCCCGTCCACCAATCGTACCAAGTCCCCTCCGGCAAATACACGGCGCGATGCTCAACTCCAGGGCGGTAAACAGGTGCAGCCATCAGCGACGGGCCGAGTAATACTTGATCGTAAAGGTGATAAGTTGCCCGATCGCGCGGAAAATGATATAGTAGCGGTCGCAAAATCGGCGTGCCCGTCGTCGCAGCTTCCCAAAACAACGTGTAAATGTAAGGCAACAACTGATAGCGCAAATTCATGTATTCGCGGCAAATCTTCTCAGTGCGATCGCCAAACACCCACGGTTCGTGCTGCGCCGTACTTATCGCCGAATGACCGCGCATCAAGGGATACAGCATCCCCACCTGCATCCACCGCGCGAACATTTCGGCGGTTGCATTCTCCGCAAAACCGCCGATGTCGCAACCGACAAACGCCACGCCGGAAAGCCCCATATTGCAAAGCATCGGCATCGACATTTCTAAATGATCCCACAGCGATTGATTGTCGCCCATCCATACCGAGGAGTAACGCTGAACGCCCGCAAAACCCGATCGCGTCAGCACAAAAGATCGCTCGCCCGATCGCACTTTTTGCAACCCTTCCGAACAAGCTTTCGCCATCATCAACCCATACAAATTGTGCGTTTCCGCGTGGGTGGCGCCCTCGGATTCCGGGCCTTGCGGTGCATCCAGCGGAAACCAGATGTGTTCGTGGCCGTCGCCAAAAGGCCGTTCTGCGATCGAAGGTTCGTTCATGTCGTTCCAAATCCCCGCAACGCCCATATCAGTAAGGGCTTTGTGCAAGCCGCCCCACCACTCGCGCACCTCTGGCCGCAGGAAGTCGGGAAACACCGCTTTTTCGGGCCAAACGTAACCGTGGAATAGCCTTCCCTCAGCAGTGCGGACGAAATAGTCATTCTCCACACCCTGATCGAATACTTCATAATCTCCTTCCGGTTCGTACTTGACACCGGGATCAACAATCGTGACAACCTTAAAACCGGCTGCTTTCAAGTCTGCGATCAGTTTCGCGGGATCGGGGAAACGCTTCGGGCTCCAGGTAAAAACGCGGTAGCCGTGCATATAGTCGATGTCGAGGTGGATGACATCGCAGGGAATCGCCCGATCGCGAAATTCCTTGGCCAACTCCCGCACAACGTCCTCGGAGTAGTAGCTCCAGCGGCATTGGTGGTATCCCAGCGCCCATTTTGGCGGCATTGGCATCCGCCCGGTTAACTGCGTGTAGGTGGCTAAAATTTGGGCGGGTTCCGGGCCGTAGATGATGTAGTAGTCGAGTTCGGGGCCTCTGGTTTCCATCCGCAACACGCCCGGTTTTTCGGCGCCGATGTCGAATTGACTCCAAAATGTAGTGTTGAAGAAAATGCCGTAAGCGCGATCGGGATTCAGGGCGATGTAAAATGGGATCGCCTGGTACATTTCATCGCTGAGGGAATTGTAGTCAAGCGCGTCTATTGTCCAGTTTGTCTTGACTTCGGAGAGTTTGTCGAGAAAGCCGGTGCGCTGGCCGAAACCGTAGAAGTGTTCGTCGGCTTCGATGCGCTTCCAGCCTGCGGTTGCGCCGGCGCGCCATCCTAGGGCGCGATCGCAGTCGCTAGCAAAGGGTTTTCCCGATTTGTCAAAGCATTCGACTCCAGGGCGATCGCGCTTGACAGAAACTGTTATTTGTGCTGTTTCTATTTCGATTTTTTCGTCGGTTTCTCGCACTTCAAACGGTACAATTTCCCACTCTTCGTCAGGGAGAGTTACTGAGTACGATGGCTTACGCCCCGCTACGCTACGAGTTGTGAATTCGCCCGTCGGGGACATTCGCACTCGGACTAAATTCGGTGCGAGGATGCTGATGTTGAGGGAAGTTTCGCCGCAGTTGAAGTGAATTGTGCGATCGTCGGTTCGAGCGATCGATTGTACGGAGTCGATGGTTGACCAAGGCTGTTCTGTTGTTTGGAGTTTTCCGAAGTATTGCGGCATCTACCCTGACCTAAAATATTATCTATCTTGCTGAAGGAATTCAGGACTGTCATCTGACCAAAGGATGAACTAGGTAGAGCAATTTTCCATATTCAATAATTTTGGGGGGAAGTAGGCTACAATAATGTCATAGCCTTAGCTCAATTTCAGTATGAATGCGCGATTAATCGAGTCGCTTGTCCAAGTTATAGAATCGCTTTCCCCCGAAGAAAGAGGACTGTTAGAAAGCCGTCTCAAAGCTAATGCGATCGAGAAAACTCCCGGCATTTGTGGCGGTAATGCCCGCATTCGCAGTACCCGGATTCCCGTTTGGACGCTGGTTTCTTTCCGCCAGCAAGGTGCAGGCGATTCAGAACTTCTGCGTAACTATCCAAGCCTAACTCCCCAAAACCTCGCTGCTGCTTGGGAATACTACGAACAAAACTCCTCAGAAGTCGATCGCGCGATCGCTTATAATAACTCAGACGGGGTAGATGACTAAAATCTATTGTGACGAAAACTTTCCCCTAGATATTGTTGGACACTTGCGGCAACTAGAATACGATTTCCTCACTTGCTACGAGGCTCAAAATGCTAACCAGGGTATCCCCGATGAGACAGTCCTCGCTTTCGCTACCCAACAGCAGCGAATTCTAGTCACGTTAAACCGCGATGATTTTATTGCACTACACAGAACTGGTGTTGCTCACTCAGGTATCATCATCTGTAAGGACGATCGGGATTATGGAGGACAAGCCCAAGCACTTCATGCCTGCTTAAGTGAAAATCCCGACCTTACCAATCGCTTGGTTCGCATCAAAAAACAGAATCAACCAAAATCTGTTAGTCAAGTTTTTATCTACCAAGAGTACGATAGATAGATCGATTTGATGTTATACTAAAACTGTCTGCGTAGGACGTTCGGTGAAGCTGATTATAGGTGCGGCAGAAAGTTTGTTTAGGATAGGTTTCAACCGCCGAGTTATCTGTTAGCGCCGTTATGCTTGAGCAACTTAACAATCTCCGAAGTTGATGATTTTTCAGCAATGGTTAAAGCCGTTGCACCATTTTTATTACGAGCGTTCACATCCGCACCCTTTGAAAGAAACAACTTCACAAATTTAGGTTTTAATAGCCCAGAAATACCAGTGTTAGGTTGCACAATTCTCATCAATAGAGTAGTATTGTCGTAAGGATCGGGAGCGTTGACATCAGCACCGCGATCGATCAATAATTTTACCAGGTCAATATCTCCGCAAGACACCGCACTGTACAACAATCCTTGAGGAATTTGGGCTTGATTTTTTAGGATTAATTCAACCATCTCTAGTTTCTTTTTGCCCGGTTTAAACCTGCTAATAACAGCAAACAAAATTTGGTCGTTTTTCACATTAGCGCCTCGATTAATCAAGGCTTTCATTGCTGCAAAATTACCGCTTTCTGCTGCGATGTTGAGTGCCGTGCGTTGATTGCGATCGATCGCCTCCATATCTGCACCGCTGGCGATCAATAAGTCTATCACCCCGCTACCCCCTCCAGCAGCCGCCATGTGCAGGGCAGTTTTTCCTGCTTTGTCGATCGCCCTTACATCCAATCCTTTTTGCAGAAACAACTGTACAATAGTCTGATTCCCGCCAAAAGCAGCCGCGTGTAACAGTGTTTGGTCTAAATAAGTCTTGAAATGAACATCCGCATTGTTGGCCAAGAGTTTTTTAACTTCCAACAAATTGCCCGTGTAAGCAGCACTAAACAGCAGAATGTTGATATTATCTATTTTGGGCAATTCCCATCGCTCAAACATTCCAACTTCAACCCGATCGCCAATCCAGTCTGCAGACACAAGTTGCACCATCTCAAAACTTGTACTCTTCAACTCCCTTCCAGACGCATCGAACAAAAATACATCGCAAGGCGCATCGCTGCCCCCACCGGGCATTGAAAACAGCATCGGATGTCTGACAATGGCGATCGCATATTGGCCGTCTGGACTCCAATCAGCGCTGCGAATACCCGATTTCATGATTTCTCGGGGCGCTACCGAGAGGATAATTAACAAGCCTAAAATACCAAGACAGCCAAAACGAAAAAAACGCATAATTATCTTACAGTCGCTCCTAGAATAGACTATAATTTTTAACTTCCATAGATCCCGCGCGAGGAACCAAACAATCCCAAATATCAACGATTGCTACATTCCGATCCGCTGTTTCCGTTAAACTTTGATGATTTTTAAGCGCCTTGAAATATTACAGCCAACATCCTAACGCTTTCTCGATCGACTATCTCAACGACTTGCGAGGAGCAATTCTCGCCTCACCTTATTTTGCCATCAACAACCTCAACCGCGATTTCATCGGCACAAAAGGCTTTTCCGTGGTGTTTAAGCGTTCCGAAATTGCCGAAGTAGAGCGCCGCTTCCCCTTCTTCAAACCCTATCTAGACAGAGCATTAAACCCTGAATGCAACGCTTTTTATCTCAATCCCCTGCTGCTGGGTGAAGGTTCCCGTGTCGATCCGCATATCGATCGATCTTTGCGATCGTACTGCAAAACTGTTGAACCTCCCGCAGCCGTCAGCGTTTTGTACGTACAAGTTCCCCCCAACTTGCAAGGGGGAGAATTGATACTGCGGCGCAACAAACAGCAAGTCGGGCAGATTAAGCCGCAAGCCAACTCGCTGATCTATTTTCAAGGAGATTTGACTCACTCTGTCAACGCCGTTAAAAGTACCGGGACTCGTTTAAGTTTGGTTTGCGAACAGTACAGTTTGAGCGAAACAGAACTGCAAGATATTCCAGGATTCACAGTGGAGTCTAGGGCCGTGAAAGCAAAAATTAAGTAAGGTTTATTCGCTCAAAAAGACAGCGCGATCTGTGGGTTTTACTTTCTTTAGATATGCCGTTTCGTCAATGATGAGAACTATGTCGATCGGCTTAATAATTTTTAAAATTAATTCTAGCCTTTGGCTTCTCAAGGCTTGAGCCTCCCGGCGTAATTGGGTAAGAATGTGATGCAACCGTTGGGCGTTTTGTAGCCCCATTATCTCTGCAAGAGCTGGTAGTATCTAATGCAACAAAGTTATTTTTAACGAACTAACTGTTAAATCAATTTTTTCTGGGAAATCTACTTTTCTGCAACACTTGTTAAAATCTCAGTGTCATTGTAGCCTATTTTTATGGCGATGGTATTAGTTTAAACTGATTAAAAATTAGGCTGCGAAAATCCGATGCTCCACAAGAAGAACCGCAAAAAGTTACCTTTATTGGCAGCATTCTTAGTCTCGCCATTTATTTCTTGGTTCCTGAGTGCGATCGCACTATTTCTCAGTCTCTGGGTCATCGTACCAGCACCCACGCTGTTCCTGTACCCTTTGGCGGTGGGTGCACCAGAAATCAGTCCTTGGTTGGTCGGTATCAATACGATCGCCCTTCTGCTGAACCTTTTGAGGCGGCATCAAGGCAAAGTCTACATTATTTTGTCAATTTGTAACCTGTTCGCCCTAATCCTGGGCCTGCTACCCCTGATGCAGTTCCCCGCAGCCAATGCAGCCATAGCTACCCAAATGCAAGCAGTTTTAGGGGAAAACTATTTAGCAGCCATTCCTCCAGCCGATCGCGCGCAGCTACGCCCTCAACCGTTTATTCTCGCAGATTCGTTCCGAGGAATTCCCCTCAGAGAGGTTAGGATTGATCGCACTATTGTATTTGCCAACCCTGACGGAGTTTCACTGAAACTAAACCTTTACCGGCCGATGCAAATTGGCAAATATCCGGCGATAATCACGCTCTACGGGGGAGCTTGGCTCAGAGGCAATCCCGATTACAATGAGGAATTCAGTCGCTACATGGCCGCTCAAGGCTATTGTGTGGTTGCAATTGATTACCGCCACGCTCCCAAGTATCGATTTCCTGCTCAGCTTGAGGACGTACAAGCCGCTCTTTCCTATATCAAAAATCATGCCAATGATTGGGAAATCGATCTCAATAGAATTGCTCTGATGGGAAGGTCTGCCGGTGCCCATTTAGCAATGCTAACTGCTTATGATTCAAGCGTGCTTCCCGTTCGAGCAGTGGTGAACTATTACGGGCCAAATGACCTGATCCGGGGATACAATGACCCACCTTTTCCTGATGCCATAAATGTTCGAGCCGTCTTGCGTGCCTTTCTGGGAGGAACCCCAGATGAACTCAACGAGCTTTACCGTCAGGCTTCTCCCATAAATTATATTAAACCCAATCTTCCCCCTTCTCTACTGGTTTATGCAGGTCGCGACCATATAGTTCAGCCTAAGTTTGGTCGATCGCTCTACCAACGATTGCGAGCCACGGGCAATCGCGCTATTTTGCTTGAAATCCCTTGGGCTGAACACGCCTTTGATGCAGTTTTTAATGGGCCGAGCAATCAACTTGCTTTGTACTACACAGAACGCTTTTTGGCTCATGCTCTGAAGTCTTCGGATTACCAACGAGTTAAATAAAAGTTTAAAATTTACTCATTTGTGCTCAATGAACGGGGCCTCAAACTGTCTGAACTATTGCTCTAAGTCTCTTCATTTTAAATTCATAGAAATCCCCATTACGGCTCCGAGAAAGTTTTGTGGCGTTGCTGTTGAATCAAAGCTTACCCGTCAGTGGTGGGGTAACCACCGGGGGATTGCCCTACAAATTTCATACCCGAATTCAGCAAAGTCAAAGCGAGATCCTTTTCTTGCCACACTATATAGTGTGCCTGGGTAAGTCCTGTAAATGTACGATCGCCCTCAGTTTCAGCGCCCCGCGTACTGTTACACTGAAATCCTGCGGTTGTGTGCGCTCGGTGCGATCGACCTTTCTGAAAAAAAATCAGAATTCTGTAGCTTAGGATACATTTATTTGGTTAATGATTGTTTAAACTTTCCAAGTGTAGACTGTGTACTCTCCATAATTCCCCAAAACCATAAACGAGTGCGTTGTTTGCTGGACTGCGATTTATCGATCGTCGAACCGTTAAAAACCATAAGTAGTTTTGACCAGAATTAATCGGAATTGACTCGCACAAAATTTTTGAGCTTACCAGGGTTAAAATTAGCTACTAAATCTGTGCACCGACCACATCTATGATGTTAACTAAAGTTAGTACAGCCTCTTGTCATCTATTTTATTGCTAAAAACTGAAATCCCACCGCATCTATCGAACACTGGATTCTCAGCAACACAGAAAGCGAAGTGATTGCGCCTCGCTCCTCCAATCCTTCAGATCCTGCCAAAAAAGGCCTTCTCCAAAAAGTTAGCCTTGACTAAAAATGTTAGTAAAATCTAACAGATTCATCAACGGTTAGACTTGCCCTAACCCCTATTTTTCACAACTACTGCTCCCCTAATCCCAATAAAAATAACCATGAGTGGAAACCAATCGCGCGTTCAAGCAATTTCTCAAATCGTCAACCGCCAACTGACCCCACCCAAGCCTCCCAAGCGGTTAGAAGATATGTGGGCAACAGACGTTTTTAGTCTGAGCCAAATGCAAGCAAGACTGCCCAAAAATATTTTCAAATCAGTAAAAAATACCATTCAAACCGGGCAAACCCTCGATCCTTCCGTAGCTGATGTAATTGCAGTAGCAATGAAAGATTGGGCCATTTCCAAAGGAGCCCTGTACTACGCCCACGTATTCTACCCGCTAACCAACAGCACCGCCGAAAAACACGACGGTTTCATCTCAGTCCAAAGCGACGGCTCCGTCATCTCAGAATTTGCAGGTAAACTTTTAGTACAAGGCGAACCCGACGGTTCCTCCTTTCCCAACGGCGGCATTCGTTCCACCGCCGCCGCTCGCGGATACACAGCCTGGGATGTCACCAGCCCCGCCTATGTCATGGAAACAGACAACGGCATGACTTTGTGCATTCCCACTGTTTTCATCTCTTGGACAGGTGAAGCCCTAGACAAGAAAACCCCGCTTTTGCGCTCCATTGGCGCCATGAACAAAGCAGCAACCAGAGTATTAAAGCTGTTAGGAAACACCGAAGTTGCTCCCGTAAATTCCAGTTGCGGTTGCGAACAAGAATACTTCCTAATAGATTCCAACTTCGCCCACAGCCGCCCCGACTTACTGCTAGCCGGTCGCACCCTCTTTGGCAAACCTCCCGCCAAAGGTCAGCAATTTGACGACCACTATTTTGGAGCAATCCCAGAGCGCGTTCAAGTCTTCATGCAAGAAGTAGAAGAAAGAATGTACCGCCTGGGAATTCCTGCCAAAACCCGCCACAACGAAGTAGCACCCGGTCAATTTGAAATTGCACCATTTTTTGAAGCAGCAAACGTCGCCAGTGACCACCAACAATTAACCATGACAATTCTCCGCAACACAGCGAAGAAACATGGTTTTATGTGCTTGCTGCACGAGAAGCCCTTCGCAGGAATCAACGGTTCCGGCAAACACGTCAACTGGTCAGTCGGTAACGCCACCCAAGGCAACTTATTAGACCCCGGCGATACACCGCACTCTAACATACAATTCCTAGTGTTCTGCGGCGCTGTAATTCGCGGCGTTCACAAATACGGCTCCTTGTTGCGCGCAGTAGTTGCAACTGCCAGCAACGACCACCGTTTGGGTGCTAATGAAGCTCCACCAGCAATTATTTCCGTCTATTTGGGCTCGCAATTAGAAGATATCTTCGAGCAAATTAGCAAGGGCGGAGTTAAAGGTTCTAAAGATCGCGGAATCATGAATTTAGGCGTAGAAACACTGCCTACTTTCGTAAAAGATGCCGGCGACAGAAACCGGACTTCGCCCTTTGCCTTTACGGGAAACCGCTTTGAATTCCGTGCTGTAGGTTCCGGTCAATCTGTTTCCGGCCCGCTGGTGGCAATGAATACTATTCTTGCAGATTCTTTGGACTGGGTTGCTAACAAATTAGAAAGCGACTTGGCTAAGGGCACTGAACTGAATGCTGCTATCCAAACCCTCCTGAAAGAAGTGATGGACGAGCACGGCGCGGTGCTATTTGGTGGCAACGGCTATTCTGAAGAATGGCACAAAATGGCTGTTGAAGAACGGGGTTTAGCCAACTTGCGGACTACGGCAGATGCTTTGTCCGCGTTGAAGGAAGGATACGTTGAGGACTTGTTTAAAAAGACAGGTGTTCTGACTCCGGTTGAACTCGAAAGCCGTTATGACGTGTATGCAGAGCAGTATTTGCTGGCAATTGAAGTCGAAGCAAAACTGGTACTGAGCATGACGAAAACTATGATTTATCCGGCAGCGGTGAGCTATTTGTCCGATCTTTCTACCACGATTTATAAGTTGAAAGAAATTGGCATTGAATTGGAAAAAGCCACTGCCGAAAAAGTAGCGGTTCTGGTTAAGTCAATGATGGATACTGCGAGCAAGTTGACTGATGCTTTGACCAAACACGATTTTGCTACAACAGACGAGCATATGCAGTACGCTTCGCAAACAATTCGCCCTTTGATGGATGAGGTTAGGCAGTATGCTGATGCTTTGGAAGGTGAAGTGGCTGATGATTTGTGGCCGCTGCCTACTTATCAAGAAATGCTGTTTGTTAAGTAATAGCAAATTGAGTTAATTTCTATAGGGATGCGGCAGTACCGCATCCTTATTTGTTTTTGTTTCCTTATTTTTTTTGGTAAATTGCAGGTGAAATTTGTTGGATAATTACCAGAAACCCGGTTTCTTCCTAAATATTACGCTACTCAACTTAGATTTTCCCAGAAACCGGGTTTCTTAGACTTTGCAGAATTGCCAGAAACCCGGTTTCTTCCTAAATATTACGCTACCCAACTCAAATTTTCTGATAAACCCGGTTTCTGAGACTTTGCATAATTAAATCATCAGGAATTTGGTTGCGTTCAATATAAGTATTAATCTCATCTTGATGGTCACTGTAATAGCTCAACGCATCGAATACCTGTGCCAGCGTTAGGTGAGGAAGACCGTTGGGAATTTCTTCAGGTGAAATGCCCATACGCCAAGTTTCAACGATCGCCCTAACAGATGTCCGCGTGCCCTTGACGATCGGCTCACCGCTGAGAATTTGCTGATCTCTGACAATGTAAAGATGTTCCGTTGTTTGAACCATAGCTGCAAATACCAGATCAAGTATTTCCCACAATTATAGTGCTTTTACTCGTTACCAGTTAAAGCGAGGCAGAGCAAGAGTGATAAAAGTTCCCAGGTGATGAGCCTAGGAACCAGTTAAATTGCGGGTTAATTTTAGTAGGGAAACGGCACGACGCCGTTTCTTTATTTGTTAGATACCCAACAGATAATCACCCGCCAATTGCTGTTTGCTCGCTGGAAGGTTCCCCGCTAGCTGGAGGCTCTACCGTATCGCCAAAGGCAATCCGTAGAAAAGGCGGAGCCAAAAAAGTCGTCAGAATTACCATGATAATAATCGAAACCTCCAGCGGCTTATCCAAAGCCCCGCTAGCCGAACCGATACCGGCAAAAACTAACCCGACTTCGCCCCGAGGAATCATCCCAACTCCGATCGCCAATCGATTGATTCCAGGCTGACCAAACACCGCCCAACCAGTTATCAACTTGCCCAAAATCGCCACTACAATCAAAAACACGGCAATCAAAAGTCCCGCCCGATTATCCGGCACTGTTGGGTTCAAAACGCCCAAATCGGCGCGCGCTCCCACCGTCACAAAAAAGATGGGTACAAACAAATCAGCGACGGGTTTAATCAACTCATCCAACTCATTGCGGGCATCGCTTTCATCTAGCACTAAACCAGCCGCAAAGGCACCCAAAATCGCTTCGAGATGAATTGCGTTGCCGATAAACGCCATGAAAAAAGCAAATATAAATGCCGGAATGACGATATTACCGCGAGTTTTGAGTTTATCAACTGCTGCGGCAAAGGTTTTATTAAAAATGCCGCCCAACAGAATTGAACCTAGCAAAAATGCAGTTGCACCAATGATTAAATAGATGACATTAACAACATCAATTTCACCTGTTTTCGCTAAACTAGCAACTACCGCCAAGACAATAATTCCCAGCACGTCGTCAATTACTGCAGCCCCAACAATGATTTGACCTTCTTTTGATTTGAGCCTTCCCAATTCAGACAACACTTTCGAGGTAATTCCGATGCTGGTTGCCGTCAAAGCAGCCCCGGCAAAAATTGCCGGAATCGCCGCCGTGTGAAAAATTATCATCAAGCCCGCAGTACCGGCAGCAAAGGGAACTGCTACGCCGACAACAGCGACAAAGGTGGCTTGAATTCCTACTTCTTTGAGTTGTCTGAGATCCGACTCCAAACCAATTTCAAACAGTAGAATAATCACCCCCAATTCAGCCAGCACAGAAACGATCTCGCTCTGCGATTCAAACACGCTGGTGACGGAGGCAGGGGACATAGGATTTATCGACTGCAAAACAGTCATAATTCCTGAGTTGGAAGCTGACAGTCCGCCTTCGGGAAAAACGATCAGGTTCAAAGCGGATACGCCAACAATCACCCCTGCTACAAGTTCACCCAAAACAGGTGGAAGATTAAACTTCAGAGCCGCTTCCGCGCCTAATTTGCTGGCAAGATAAATCACTACCAAACTGAGCAGAACTCCGCTCAGAACGAGCGGCGAATTTTCGGGATCGACTGTTGCTAACAAAGGTATGGGAGCAACTAAGGATGCTATCCCAGAACTTAAAGCTGTCATTGTTGGGTTTAAAAACATGGTACAATGATGATAAGAAAGACATTCAAATCAGATAATTCTAGATGCACACAAACTTAGGAGTTCCAGTTTTTTAAAGGCTGGCGGCACCGGATTCAGATGTTCAAGCAAAACTGGAAGAACCCAAATCTGGGGGTACATCTTGCCACCGCCCTTGTCCGACAGCTTGAATTGCTTCTTTTAGCAAGATATCACCGGTATAAATTGCTCTACCGACGATCGCACTTTTGACACCAATTGGTTCCAAAGCCAACAAACTGAGTAAATCTGCGATCGAACTAACGCCGCCCGATGCAATCACTGGAATCGAAATAGCGTTAGCAATTTCGCGCAAAGATTCTAAGTTCGGCCCTTCCATAGTACCATCGCGGTGAATATCAGTGTAAATAATTTCTGCTGCCCCCAATTCGGCCATTTTTTGCGCCAATTCTGTTGCTAAAACTTCGGAAGTTTCCAGCCAGCCTCTGGTAGCAACTTTACCATTTCTGGCATCGATTCCGACGAGAATGCGATCGGGAAATTCGGCGCACAATTCACCGACTAATTCCGGTTGTTCGACAGCAACAGTCCCAAGAATGGCGCGCTGAACGCCTAAATTGAGAATGGCCGCAACAGAAGGGCGATCGCGCATTCCGCCCCCTACTTGACAAGGAACGTCTGCTGCGCGGACGATCGCTTCAATGGCTGCTTGGTTGACGGGATGGCCTGCTTTGGCCCCGTCGAGGTCTACTAAATGCAGCATTGTCGCGCCTTGATTTACCCACTGTCTGGCGACTTCTACGGGATTGTCGTTAAAAGTTTGAGACTTGGCGTAGTCTCCCTGATACAATCTGACGCATTTTCCGTCCAATAGGTCGATCGCTGGAATTACATTCATAATTTTTCCTCAAATTGGTAATTATACCAGCTAAAAAAAAGAATGCAACTTTAGGCAAGATTCCCACCCATACATAATAATTAATTATAAATTTTATAACCTAAATTAAAAATATTATTACCCGAAAGAGTTGGTTTAAAGCCTCTCCCTATTGGGAAAAATTAAAAGAATACTATTCATTACCAAAAAAACTTGGTTTAAAGCCGGAACCCATAAGCGGGAGAAATTAAAAGAAGACTATTCATTACTCCAATCCTCTTCCTGCCAGGTAGAGGTCGCTATCAACTGTCAACTGTCAACTGTCAACTGAATCCAATCCTCTTCCTGCCAGGTATAGGTCGCTATCAACTGTCAACTGTCAACTGTCAACTGTCAACTGTCAACTGAACATTACCTAATACCATTTATTTGTGACATTCGCAACCGCTATCAAGATGAAACATAATTGCCGAAGAAAGCGTTGACCATAAAGGAGTATTTACCTCGGCTTTTTGCAAAGCTTCTGCCGTCCAGTCGTTGCAAGTTCTCAAAACATAGTAACTGCCTTTTGCTTCATAAAAACTGTCGCTGTTACCGTAGCCGTAGCTAATTTTAATTTTCTTACCTGCTGCGTCTAATAGGAATGAATTTTTAATAAAATTTACCATCTTCAAATAATTTTCGCCGTTAATTTTCACACATTTGGTTTCTATACTTTTGGGAAAAACCCGATAACTTTGAACCTGTACGGTAGACGGAGTAGGGAGAAATAGCGCCTTGAAAGCTGTAACTGGGTTGATACTTCCTGATGTGGGAGTTTCCAGCATAAAAGCTCTATCTCCCCACCCAAAAGATATATATTTATAATCAGAAGTGGCATCCCGTCCTATTTCTGTTAGCGGTAAAAATTGATTCCAGTCAAAATATTCATTTTTCACTGGAACGATGATTTCGGTGTGGATGCCTTGGTTGGAAATGTATAGAGAGATTGTGCAATCTGCTTGCGAGTAATTTCCCCACTTTCTGGGAGTGAGATAGCCAATTGTTAAGAAAGTGCTAAAAGATAAGATGACAATTCCTAAGCGCTGTATGATTTTTCTCATTTTAACCGTGGGTTTCAACTTGTGCCTTCGGATGGCGGGCGCTGCATCTTTGTGGGAAAAAATTCTTGCAAAGCATAATTACGCTGTTCGGGGGTTTCCCTAGCCCAATTCGACAAACTTTCGTAGAAAAAGAACGACACGCCAGCGAAATCTCTTTTTCGCACTTCTTGCACTTGTTCTTGAATTTGCTTGAGCGGCACAGAATTATTTTTAAGACCTGTTAAAATGCCGATCGCAGTTGGAATGTGAAGTTTAGCTAATTTGACTTCTTCCCGTTCCAGTTCGGCACTAAAACGCTTGATATCGCTGCGATAAATTTGCAACACAATTTCTTGGATGTAGCCGCGTCTTTCCCAGGTAAACCAGTCCTGCAAGTGGGCGGGTAAAGAAAAGTGAAAAGGGTTCGGAGATAAGCTGACAATACATTTTTCTTTGCGGGATTTGATGGCGCGGGAAACTCGCCCCACGAAGTCGTTGATTTTGTCAGCGCGCCAGCGCACCCAGAAGGTTTCGCGGGCGTCGTCGGAGGGAGGGCTTTTGATTTGTTCCTGATACATTGACACTGTTAGTGGCTCGTAGCCAAATTCTACTGGCAAGCCGAAATGATCGTCAAATTGAATGCCATCTATATCATAATTATCGACAATTTCTAGGATTAAATCTAAGATAAATTGCTGCACTTGGGGATGAAAAGGATTCAGCCAAACTCGCTCGTGTTGGCCTTCTTTCCAAATAGTTGAACCGTCGCGCCGCTGCGCCAGCCAGTCTGGGTGAAGTGTGGCTAATTCCGATTCGGCGGGAGCCATGAAACCAAACTCAAACCAGGGGATTACTGCTATACCTTTTTGACGGGATTGTGCTATAATTTCTTTGAGGATGTCTCGGTCTTTCAATCCGGGCGATGGGTCGATCGACTGTCCGAATACTCGTTGGGCGGCAGCACTCGGATAAAGCGTATAGCCTCCTTGCCAAACCGTGGGATAGATGGTATTAAAATTGAGTTTGTCCAGTCGGTTTACAGCGTCAATGATGTTGTTGCGGGAGAATATCACCTCGCTGTCAATGTTAGTCAGCCAGACGCCACGCAATTCAGTTGTTGGGGTTTTGGGCGGGGTTTGAGCCAAGAGACGCGGGGATAATATCGCGGAGGAGGTAAGGGCGATCGCAAAAACAACTATTAAAGCCAGTATCCGCTGCCATTTGTGCAATTTAATCATCAATTTGTCTCAAATATGATTATTTTTAGACTGATATTTTACCGTATAATTAGCTTGTGAGGGTGCGTCAGCGAGGGTTATTTTATTAAAAGTCACTCGAACATTTACTGACGCACCTACTATTTTTGATATTATTGGGGGTCAACGATGGTACCCATAAATAATATTGTTCCTGTAGTATTGTCTCGAATAGCACAAAAGAATGGACGGTTTACATTCATTTGAAAAGCTGGCATAGATCTCGTCATCTCAATTACAGTCACGGCTGCTGCTTCTGTACCTTCTTCGTTAACTTCGACAAATGTTTTGTGTTTTACCGATTCTACTGCTACTTGGCTATCAGTCATCGGGGAAAAGTCTGTTTTCAATCCACCGAAAAATTCTGCCATTCCCAAAGCTATAAGTGTGTCTTTCAGTTGAACTTCATACTCCATTTTGAAGCGCGGTATTTCAATCATTCCACTTTTAACTCTAAATTCTTGCATCCATTTATTCCAGTTTTCGGGTGTTAATTGCTGCGAGAAAGTTGCCAAATTGGTATTGGAGTTTGGCAATAAAATATACATACTCAGAGCGCCTTTTTTGCCGTAAGGTAAACTGACTGCTTGAAAAGTTTCTGTTTCGTAGCACCGATAAGAGCCGCTCTGAAACATCATTGGATGCTGTTTGGAACTGCTGTCTGTTAAATAAAAAGTTTTGTTGGTAGTTTGAGATTTATCAAAGGGCGTTTCCCAGTTGCCTTTGAAATAGATAGCGTTAATCAAAAACAAAAGTGTATTAGGGTTGATTTTAGTGACTATTTTATCAATTTTTCCGTGAGTTTTTTCGCTCACCCAGTTGTTAATGATGCTGAGAGCTTCTTGCGGACTCTCAAAGTCTATTTCGGTAAGATTGGCTTGGTAGTATTGTTGATTTATTTGCAAAAAGTCGGGTTTTAATGAGAAGCCTTGTCTGACCAAAAGCGCGTTGGCAACTGATACTTGAACCTTGGGGTCATCTTTTTGCAAACTCTTTTGCAAATTTTGATTGGCTGCGTTGATTGCTTTTGGACTCATTTTCGTTAATTCGAGAGCTTTTGTCATTTCTTGTTTGGTTTCTCCGCTGACTCCGTTGTATGTCATTGACAGTGCGAGGGCGACAGAAGTAGGGGAAATAAAGATATTTTTATTCGGCTGTTGTTTGCTTAGGGTGTTGAACAAGTTAAAGCCAAATTTGGTATTAGCTGCAACAAGTCTGGCGTCTACATTTATCTGGTTGTTAGGGGGTGTCATGGCTAGAGCTTCTGAGTGATTGGGATTTGCGAGGTTGATTGCGTTAATTTTTAGTGGTCGCGCTAATTATGTGATTCAACCGGACATGATATCATATTCTATTGGTTAATTTTTTAAGAGTAACCTTGCAGTTTCATCACTTGGCGGTAATGGGCCTCAATCTCGCTCACCGTTTGCGATTGACGCTTGCTACTCCACTCGCTGCGATCGAATAATTCCCGCCTCAAATCATCAACATCAATCCTTTGCACCTTACCTTTGCCAAATTTCTGAATAGTAAGTGTGCGCGTTGATAAAACCGGGCTACAGCAGCTTATTTTTGCCCTTAATAACTATTTTCGCAGCAATTAAATTCTGGGCGATCGCACTTATGCAATTATCCACCACCTGCACATCTGCGGTTTCATAACCGCTATCCACCGGAATTAAAGCATTTTGAATTGTAAAGCTCATAGATTTACTCTTTTTGTAAATTTATATTAATTTTTATTGTATGATTGCAGGGCGCTAACATTTGCGATCGCCCAACGATCATAAAGTTAATAAATCCTAAATTTTATCAAAAAGTCACCCCGGATACTTAATTATAACAAAGATTTAAGATATGACAAGTTAGTAACCATCAAATAGTTATAAGATTGAAATTGTTTTTGAGCCACAATCTATATGAATCCTGATTCTCTCCGCACTTTGGGCGTAGCGCCGAATGCTTGGAAAGTTGATGCCAAAATTGCCGATATCACCCGATCGCCGATCGCGCCTCAACCTGTTACCCTGGAAACGGAAACTAAAACCTTGCGTTTGGACTTAGCAAAAGCAGCAATGTTGGTGATAGATATGCAAAACGATTTCTGTCACCCCGACGGTTGGCTAGCACATATTGGCGTAGATGTAATGCCCGCCAGGACTCCAATTAATCCTTTAACAAATTTGCTACCAAAATTGCGATCGCACGCAGTACCAATTATTTGGATCAACTGGGGAAACCGCCCCGATTTGCTCAATATTAGTGCAGCTTCCCGTCACGTTTACAATCCCACAGGCGACGGCATAGGTTTGGGAGATCCGCTGCCAAAAAACAACGCACCTGTACTGATGGCAGGGAGTTGGGCGGCGCAGGTTGTCGATGAATTAAAACCCAAACCGGAGGATATTTGTGTTGATAAATATCGGATGAGCGGGTTTTGGGATACTCCTTTAGATAGTATCTTGCGGAACCTCGGCAGAACTACACTTTTCTTCGGAGGAGTAAACGCCGATCAGTGCGTCATGGCTACACTGCAAGATGCTAATTTTCTCGGTTACGACTGTATTTTAGTCAAAGATTGTACAGCTACGACATCTCCCGAGTATTGCTGGCAAGCTACTCTTTATAACGTTAAACAATGTTTTGGCTTTTTGTCGGATTCTCAGGCTATGTTAGAAGCAATTAAATAGCAGTCATCAGGGGAGTATCCCTCTGGAGTATAAAAAGCGTTTTTTAGGAGTGCGAGAGTCCCGCACAGCAAAGCCTATATATCTCGCTTCCTGCTCTGACAGCGAACTCTCCTGTAAAATTAATAAACTTTTGAGGTTGAGCGGCGGACTAATGACTCTGGATTCTCACTAATGACAGCAGAAACATAACCACTGACAACTAACAATAAAAAAATGACAAACCAGTGCATGATTCCTGTTATAAAGTCTCCCAAAGACTACCAAGCATTTCGCATCAGTCCGGGCGATACTAATAGATTAGCTATCGTCTTCGATCCGGTAATAGCTAATGTTTCCTTAACAGTTTGCGTGGAGATTTTCGATGTGGGGGGTAAAACTCCTCCCAACCGCCATCTATTGGCAGTAGAAATGTTTTTTGTACTCAAAGGAAGAGGGCAAGCAACCTGCGACGGCAAAACAGTTAGTATTCAACCGGGAGATAGTTTGTTAGTGCCTCCAACGGCGACTCACGTAATTGAGAATACGGGCAGTGAACGTTTGTACACTTTGTGCATTATGGTGCCGAATGAGGATTTTGTGGAACTAATTCGCAGCGGTACACCAGTCGAACTTGATGAGGAAGATATGAGAGTTCTCGGGCGATCGGATGTACTTGTATCCTGCTAAGTTGGTAGTCAAGACTTTAGTCTTTTTTTTAATGATTAAAGTCTTGAAGGCGAACCGATCGATGATACAATTATGATATTTACAGTTAAGTTGCGGCGGAAATTGTCCCTCTCAATTTTATTACCAATTCTCGATTAAATCTAAAACCCATCTAAACTATGAGCGTTATCTTTCATATCACCCGCAGCCAACAGTGGGAAGAAGCAAAACAAGTGCAATCCTATCGCGGCGATACGCTACATACAGAAGGATTTATCCACTGTTCCACTTTACCGCAAGTTCTTAGATCTGCTAATAAATTTTTTGTGGGACAAACAGGATTGCTGCTGCTGTGGATTGACTCAGCAAAAGTAGAATCTGAACTTAAGTATGAATTTGCAGCAGGTGAAGATTACCCGCACATTTACGGGCCGCTGAATATTGATGCTGTGTTGCAAGTTTTTGAGTTTGAAGCGGGTGCAGATGGTAAGTTTCAATTGCCTGCAGAATTAACAGTCAGTCCTAAATAAACTTATTGCATTATTTTTGGATTGATAATTCAACCGCAGATGTCAAGCAGATAAGCACAGATAAACGCAGATAAATGTAGGCGCATTTACAGATGGTCGCTGGGGCTGGTTTCTAGATATTTGGGATTGAATTACAGATGGTTGGTGAACTAGCCCCTAGCAATATTGTTGTTGCAATATTTGCCAAATATCAATCAACATCAACCCATTCAGTCGCGAATTTCAGCGCATCTTCGTGAGTCGCAATTCTCCCTTCTACTCGCGCTAATTGAATCTCCATTAATAATTGACCGATGAGCGGACTTCTGGGAATATTCAAAGATTCCATTAACTCATTGCCACTAACTAATTGGGTGGGATGAGCGATAATGTCATCGGCATCGAGGTAGCGATTAATTAACAGGGAAATTTCATCAACGGCAACTCCCGCCGCTAGGGCTAAAACTGCTAAAACTGGAAATACTATTCCTACATCCCGAAACAAAAAATATTGTTTTCGCAAAGACATTTCTGCAATCGGTTTTGCTTGCAGTTTGGGCAAGTATTTCAAAAGCCCGATCGCACTTTTAATCTCTGCATTGCTGTACTTCAACCGCAGCAACTCTGTTTCAGCGATTGTCGGGTCGGAATTTGCTAAAATAGCTAACTTCCCAACTGCCAACAACGGCGTTTTAATTGTATCTCGAATCGATCGCCCAAATTCTCTACCCAACTCTGGATAAATTACCGCCAAATCAGCAGCACAGGAATCGATTTTTGTCAAGATATCAAAACGGTCGATCGCACTTGCAAACCAAATCGAAAACAAACCATCTTCGCAACCTTTACAAATCCAAGGAACACCGTGATTATTGCTCAACAAATAACCCAATTCCGTCCGCACCCGTTCCACCGCCACCCGACTCAACAACGGCGCTAATTCGCGAATCGCAGATTGAGTTTCCGGTTCGATCGCAAAACCCAACTGCGCCGCTTGACGGTAAGCTCTTAATAACCTCAGCGGATCGTCTTCCAAATTCGATCGCGAAATCATCCGCAGCAAACCCAACCGCAAATCAGTTTGACCGTCCACAGGATCGATGATTTCTCCCGTAAAAGGATTGCAGGCGATCGCATTTATCCGAAAATCCCGGCGCAGCAAATCCCCCTCCAGAGTCCCCCCGAAAGCCTCCGCAAAATCCACCGTACCGCCCGCAAACACTACCCGCGCAATCTGTCGTTCCGCATCCAACAAGACAAATCCGCCTTTCGTGCGATCGGCAATGTTTCGAGCAGTCTTCACCGCCCGTGTTAGCATAACGAAATCCAAATCAAAATAGTGCGATCGGCGTCCCAGCAGCGCATCCCGCACCGCGCCGCCCACCAAATAAACAGGCGGTGTCAGCATTTCCCAATCGAACGGCCAAGTCTCAGGAGATAACGCAGGTGGCAAATTAATCGGCATCGCAACAAAAATCTACTTTCCTTACAAACAATTAAACTCTTGCTACGCTAGATTAACAGAAAGCTCAAATTTCACCAATCTTTTTGAAATGCACAGAGGATATCAAGAATGTGTATTTGTATTAACTGCCACTATGTAGACCGCTGCTTCACCTACCACGCCGTAGAAGGACAGCACGAACAAATCCACCTCACCGAAACACCCGATTTCGACCCCGTAGAACCCACCATCAACGTCAATATCCGCCCCCGCCAAGACGAAATTGAAATGGAATGGGATGTAGTCGGCTGTGAAAGTTTCAAGCAAGAGACCGGTAAATGGGCAAAATTGCGGCCCGGCGAACTCGTACCGACTTAAGTTATTAGTCAGTTGGCAGTTGGCAGTAGTCATCAGTCATCAGTCATTAGTCATTAGTCATCAGTCATCAGTCATTAGTTATCAGTGCTTTCAGCCCCTAGCGAACGTTATTTGTCACTGGTCATGAATCGTTTGTCATTAGTTATGTGTTACTAGCTTGGGGTTGTCAATTACCAATTACCAATTACCAATGCCCTGTTTGGCCAATGCCCAATGCCCTGTTTGGCCAATGCCCAATGCCCTGTTTGGCCAATGCCCAATTCCTAAATCTAAAATCTAAAATCTAAAATCTAAAATCTAAAATCAAATGAGCTATTGCTTAAACCCAACTTGTCAGAATCCGCAAAACCCAGGTGATGCAGAATTGTGCCAAAGTTGTGGCTCAAAATTGTTGTTAACTAACGAACAATCGCCCTCAGCATCTCGCTACCGTACCATAAAGGCGATCGGGCAAGGAGGCTTTGGCCGAACATTTCTAGCAGTTGATGAAACCAAACCCCTGATTTTTTCGCAGTGCGTAATCAAGCAATTTTTGCAGCAAAATACCGCAGCAGAAAAAGCCGCTCAACTATTTCACCAAGAAGCCGCCCAGCTAGAAACCTTGGGAAAACATCCCCAGATTCCAGAATTAATCGCGCATTTTGAACAAGACGGGAGACAGTATTTAGTACAAGAATTTATAGACGGCAAAAACCTAGCCAGAGAATTAGAACAAAAAGGAGCATTCACCGAAAATCAAATTCGGCAAATCCTCAACGATTTATTGCCAGTGCTCCACTTCGTCCACAAATCCAAAGTTATTCACCGCGATATCAAACCAGAAAATATCATTCGCCGCCGACTATCTCCAACTCCTTTACCAGCCTTAGAAAGTTCCTATCAACCCTCTCCTTTCCAAAAAGATATCGTTTTAGTAGACTTTGGTGCAGCTAAGAAAGTAACAGCAACCGGGTTGCCGCAAACAGGTACAATCATCGGCAGTGCTGCTTATACAGCCCCAGAACAATTGATGGGAAAAGCAGTTTTTGCCAGCGATATCTACAGTTTGGGCGTTACCTGCATTCACTTGCTGACTCACATTCCTCCCTTCGATTTGTTCGACAGCACCGAGGATTCTTGGGCTTGGCGAAATTATTTGAAGACTGCTGTTAGCGATGATTTCGGCCGCATCCTCGACACCATGCTTCAAAGTGCCACCAATCGGCGCTACAGCTCAGCATCAGCAGTCATCCGGCACTTGAATCCCCAACCCGTGTATTTAGACGCACAGCCGATGCTAGACGCGCCGGAAACGCCCGCAGAACGGGTGGTTACACCTGCGCCCGGTGTGTCGCTTTTCACTCGCCAACAGCAAGCCGAAATTCAGCAAGCTTTACAAGAGGCGATCGCCCCGTACAATGTTACAATCCAAGTCAGTCAAGCCAAGCAACAGCTCAATATCGTCATCAACAGAACCGAAGACAACCCCGTTTACTATCCGCACTTATCTCAAATAATTGCCACCAGACTCACCGATTTGGAGTTAAATAAAGTCGCAGCCGTGAAGCTTTTGGGAAGACTCAACAATTCTCGTCGCCCGGAGTGGAAGCAAATATTGCAAATCGATCCCAAGATTCAATTGAGAAACAAACTCGTGCGGCTGCAACACAATCAATTAGTCAAAAAAATCGCCCCTGTTGCTACCCAAGAATTTTGGCTGCCGAAGTTGAAAACTCAGGATTTTTGGCTAGATACGCTAATGTTTGCCTTAGTTTGGTTTATCTTTGGCTCTCAAATAGTAATTTTTAATTCTTGGTTCGCGCTAATAGTTGCTTCTGGTTTTATGACGGTGAAGCATCAAGTTTCCCAACAAAAAGAATTTGCAAATAAAAATTTATTTGCAAGTTTAGTATTGCTGTTTTTAATAACTGGTGGCATGGGTAATTCAAGAATTTTAAATACGGGAATATTTGGCGTTCTTTTGGGTTGCTTAGTTGTGGCTTTGCCTCTGTTTTTTGTTAAGGAAAATTATCAGTAATCGTGAATAGCAATCCCCAAGACAGAACATCAGTTAAAAAATATGGCTTAGCCCTGCACACAGCGAGTCGCGAACTCGGTTTAGCCATCAGCAATTTTGCCGGGGATTCTCGCTGCCAAACGTGGAATTTGGATCGCGATTTAGCAACTCATTTGCATCAGTATTTAGTCGAGTTTATTCAGCCGCAAACTTGGGCGAATTTGGCTTTTATTGCAGTGGCAAAGGGGCCCGGAGGTTTCACGGGCACTCGGATGGGTATGGTGACGGCGCGCACTTTAGCTCAACAGTTGGATATTCCGGTTTTTGCGGTTTCAACTTTGGCGGCTGTCGCTTGCAGCAGCAGTAAAAAATCTATCTCAAATCAGGATATCGCGCTGCAAATGCCTGCACAGCGGGGTCAATTGTTTGGTGCTGTTTATTCAGTTAACAGTAATTCTGGTGTAACTGAGTTGTTTACGGATACGGTAATGACACCCGAATCCTGGCAGGAAAAGTTGGATAATTGGGGGAATTCTTATCAGTTAATTGAAGTTGGCAGCGAGTTGGGTTCGTCGGTTTCTAGTGTGTTGGAATTGGCTTATTTGGAGTGGAAACAAGGAAGTCGCCCTGATTGGTCGGATGCTTTGCCTTTTTACGGTCAACATCCGGTTAAGGGACACTGAAAATTGATAATTGGGAATTGGTAATTGGTAAGTGGTAAATTGTTTATTTAAGGGCGATACAAACTTCGAGGCAAAAAGTTAATGTTAGGGGGTCTGGGCTTTCGGTTCGCAATCGATCGATCTCAGCTCGATCGCAGCCGCGAGATTCCATGAAATCGAGCATCCAGTTAGTTATTGTCGCCAGATCGATGTATTTTGCTCCGAGACAAATAGGGCAAATTTCTGGGCTGAGGGTACCGGTGCCGCCGCATTCGGGGCAATCCCAGTGGGTTGTTACGGGATCGGGGGTAGTTAGGATGTTGTTCATGCTGGGAAAAAGTACGCGCGGCGTAGCGATCCGGCAGGGAATCGCATTACTCGTTCACTCTAGCAAAAATGCCGATCGCCCTTACTTCTTCCTGCCTTTACACTAAGCGAGCTAGTGAGTAAGATTGAAGCAAATACAAAAGGGGTGGCTATGTTCGATCGCGCTCAATGGTTTTTGGCTGGTATGTCGATCGCGCTTTCGGTGCAGCTAAGTCAGCCAGTTGCAGCCGCCGCGCCCGTTGGCAAAGCCGTACAAACAGCACAAACTAGCAGTACCGAAACAGCCCAAAAAGTATATGAAGAAGCAGAGAAACTCTACGAACAAGGAACAGCGGAAGCTTTAAGAGGTGCGATCGTCAAATATGAAGAAGCATTAAAACTGTATCGAAAAGCGGGCGATCGCGAGAAAGAAGCTGTCACCCTTAACAGCATCGGTTTAGTTTACTCAGAATTGGGAGAGCAACAGAAAGCGCTACAGTATTTGAACCAGTCGCTTCCCCTGAGTCAAGCAGTCGGAGATCGCTCGCAAGCAGCTATTACCCTTAACAGCATCGGTCTAGTTTACTCAAAATTGGGAGAGCCACAAAAAGCGCTGCAGTATTTCAACCAATCCCTGCCGCTGGGGAGAGCCGTCGGCGATCGCAGCGGGGAAGCTATCACCCTCAGCAACATCGGCAAAGTCTACTCGGATTTGGGAGAAAAACAGACAGCTTTAGAATATTACAACCAATCTCTTCCCCCCACTCGCGCCTTGGGCGATCGCCACGGGGAAGCTATCACTCTCAACAACATCGGCAAAGTTTACTCGGATTTGGGAGAACTACAAACAGCTTTAGAATATTACAACCGATCGCTTCCCTTGAGTCGGGAAATTGGCTATCGCTCGCTTGAAGCTACCACCCTCAACAACATCGGGGCTGTCTGCTTAGTTTTGGGAGAGTCACAAAAAGCTTTAGACTATTACAACCAATCCCTTCCCCTAAGTCGCGTAATCGGCGATCGCAGCGGGGAAGCTGTCACCCTCAGCAACATCGGCAAAGTCTACTCAGATTTGGGAGAGAAACAGAAAGCTTTAGAATATTACAACCAATCCCTTCCCCTAAGTCAGGCCTCCGGCGATCGATCGGTGCAAGCTAATATCTTCAACAGCATCGGGGCTGTCTACTCAGAGTTGGGAGAGAAACAGAAAGCTTTGAAATATTACTATCAATCCCTTCATCTAAGTCGGGAAATCGGCGATCGCAGCGGGGGATCTATCACCTTCAACAACATTGGCAGAATCTACGACGATTCGGGAGACAAACAAAATGCTTTAGAGCATTACAACCAATCCCTTCGCCTGAGTCGGGAAGTTGGCGATCGCCGCAGAGAAGCTACCATCCTCAAAAACATCGGCTTAGTTTACTTAAAGTCGGAAGAGAAACAAAAAGCGCTACAGTATTTTAGCCAATCCCTGCTTCTGAGTCGGGCTGTCAGCCACCCCGAAATAGAAGCTGTCAACCTTTACTGCATAGCTTATGCCAAACGCGCTCAAAACAATCTCACTGAAGCCCTCAACGACATTGAATCCTCTCTCAAAATCATCGAAAACCTCCGCACCAAAATAGCCAGCCCCGAACTCCGCACCTCATACTTTGCGACAGTACAGGACTACTACGAATTCTACATCGATTTGTTAATGCAACTGCATAAAACTAATCCTAAATCCGGTTACGATACAAAAGCCTTAGAAGCCAGCGAACGTTCGAGGGCTCGCAGCCTCCTCGAACTCCTCTTTGAAAGTAACGCCAACATTCGCGAAGGCATTTCCCCCGAGTTACTGCAACAAGAAAAGAGCTTGCAACAGCAACTCGATGCCATTGAAAAGCAGCGCATCGAAGCAGTCAGCAGTCCCAACCCCAATCAAACTAAAATCGCTGAAATCGACTCTCAGCGTCTCGCACTTTTGCAACAATATCAGCAAATTCAAACCCAGATTCGTACCTCCAGCCCCCGCTACGCTGCCCTCACCCAACCCCAACCTTTAACGCTGCCTGAAATTCAGAAACAGATTCTCGATGAAAACACTATTTTATTGCAGTATTCCCTGGGCGAATCTCGCAGTTATTTGTGGGTGGTGACATCAACGGGACTAACTAGCTATGAATTGCCAAAACGCGCCGACATTGAAACAGCAGCAGTGGCTTTCCGCACCGCAGTCACTAGCCCAACCCAGAGAAATATTCCCCAAAAAGTTGCCCAAGCAAGTGCAAATCTCGGTCAAATAATTTTACAGCCTGCCGCAGCCCAATTAGCAAACAAACGCTTATTAATTGTTCCCGACGGCGTGCTGCACTATACCCCTTTTCCCGCTTTAACTCTTCCCCAAACCGCCGGACAAAATACCAATTTTCCCTTAATTGCCGAACATGAAATTATCACTCTGCCTTCTGCCTCAACTCTCGCTATTCTCAGGCAAAATTACGGAGATAGAAAACCGCCCAGCCAAACTTTAGCAATTTTAGCAGACCCTGTTTTCAGTCCAGACGATGAAAGAATTAAAGGAAAAATCACCCAAGCAACAACAGAAAAATTAGAAGCAAATAACCTCGGTTTAAATCGCTCGGTTCGCGCTTCCGAGATAAAATGGCCCCCCGATCGTCTACCATTTACCCGCCAAGAAGCCCAAACAATATCCAGCTTATTCCCCTCAGCTTCTAGCCGTCAAATATTTGATTTTGATGCCAGTCGCACTACCGCTACCGATGGAAATTTAGTCAATTATCAAATCATTCACTTAGCCACCCACGGCCTTGCCAACAGTAAAAATCCCGAACTGTCAGGAATGGTGATGTCGATGGTAGATGACAAGGGCAATCTTGTCAATGGTTTTTTGCGCCTCACCGATATTTTCAACTTGAAACTGTCAGCAAATTTAGTAGTTTTAAGTGCTTGTCAATCGGGCATGGGACAGAATGTTAAAGGCGAAGGAATGGTGGGATTAACAAGGGGTTTTATGTATGCAGGTGCTCAGCGGGTAGCGGTGAGTTTGTGGAGTGTGGATGATGAAGGAACTGCTGTGTTAATGCAAAAGTTTTATCAAAAAATGCTGCAACAAAAGTTAGCGCCGGCGGCAGCTTTGAGGGCGGCGCAGATCGAAATGATGCAGCAGGAAAAATGGAAGTCGCCCTATTATTGGGCGGCTTTTACCTTGCAAGGGGAGTGGAAATGATATAATAGCTAAAGGTTCTCAGAGGTAAACCCCCATGAAAATTACTCTCAAGCCTGAGCAGGAAAAATTCATAGAAGCACAAGTTACAAGTGGCAGATATCCTTCGGCGGAGGAGGTAATCGCAGCGGCATTAGAACTCCTAGCCGACAACAGCGAGCCCAAAGAGAGCAACAGCTATCAAAAATGGGTAGAAGAAACGCGACCAAAAGTATCAAGAGGAATAGCTCAACTCGATCGCGGTGAAGGGATTGATGGAGAAATAGTCATAGCAAGATTGCAGGAAAAATTTCGGAAAATGCGGGAGAACTAAAGATGAGTCGCTACATTGTTTCTCCAGAAGCTAGTCGCGATTTAGATGAAATTTCCGATTACTTTGCAGCTAGAAATATTGAATCCGGAGAACAGTTTGTCGAGGAGTTCAATCGAAAGTGTCGCAATTTAATTAACTTTCCTAAGATGGGTCGTAGTTACGAGGAAGTAGCTGCTTCTGTGCGGGGGCTTCCTCTCATGGGTTACATTATTCTTTATCGGGCGATAGACAGTGGAATTGAAATTATCAGGGTGGTGAGGGGAGAACGGGATTTACCATCGCTATTTTTTGATGAGGATGAGTGACTAACAGTTAGAGTGTTTGCCAAATGTAAGGTGCGCTTAGGAACGGGCAAGATGCCCGTTCCACAAAAGAATGAGTTTTCTTGTGGGGTGGGCCGGAGAGCCCGCCCATAAAAGGGTTTATCGCCCGCTAGCTAAAGCCTCCCGCAATTTACGGCCCCGCGATTTATCCCGAAGTTCTGGAGTCGCCATCCGCAACACAAAATCCAGCAACCAAGGAGCAATTCGGTGACACCAAACCGCTAAATGACTTTGGTATCCTACCAAAATTTCCGGCGCATCTTTGTGCAATCCCGCGACAAGCGCTAGGGCAACTTTTTCGGGAGTTGTGGGCACTACCCAGCGAAATTGCTCCAAGTCTCGCACCATGTCCGTATCTGTTAGAGATGGTAGCAAAGCAGTGACTCGAACATTGTACTGAGTTAACTCGCTACGCAAAGCTTGAGTAAATCCCAAAATGGCAAATTTGGTAGCAGAATAAGTTGCCATTGTCGGAGCAGCAATTTTGCCCATCAAGCTCGAAACATTGACGATTGTTCCGTCTTCTTGCGCCGCCATTCTGCGAGCTATCAAGCGGGTAATTGTGTAGGTTCCCAGCAAATTCAAGGCGATTTCTTCCTCGATTAATGGCAGCGGGGAACGCAAGAATGATGCTTGGTGCGCGACGCCTGCACAGTTGACTAGCAGGTGGATCGGGCCGCAATCTCGCCAAGCTTGGGCGATCGCAATATTCACCGCTACTGACTGAGTTAAATCCAAAGCTAACGGCACTACTTCTGTGCCAAAAACATCGATTTCCTCTGCCAGTTCAATTAATTGCTTGCGGTTGCGCGCCACAATCAACAAACGTTTGACTCCTTGTCTCGCTAATTCCAGGGCGATCGATCGCCCAATTCCGCGCGAAGCTCCTGTAACAAGAGCTGTTTTTCCTTGAAGTTGCATAGATTAAACCTTTTGGTAGATGCTCACCGCGGCACGGAGTTATGAGTTGTGAGTTGTGAATTATTAGTTATGAGTTGAATGTTTTGGCGGTAACAACTCATAATTCATAATTGTTGAAAAGGCTATCTTGTTTCGATAGACCTCATTTACTTGTGGGGTTAACTCAAAACCAAAAACTGTTGAATCGCTAACGTGCGCGTGAGCTGAACTAAACTTTGGGTTTGCCAGAAATCAGTTAATTATCTGGTCTTGTAACCTCATGCCAGCAGACAAAGCTGAGATGGGCAAACCTAGTCATAAATCCTGGCCAAGCGGGCTTTATTACCGCTTTTATTCAGTTCGCGGAGGCGGACTTTGCCTGTGTAGCCGCGAATAAACTGGCCGGAGATTGGTTATCCGCCGGGGATTTGTTCAGTCGGCGGAGGCGGACTTTGCCTGCGTAGCCGCGAATTTATTCACCGGGGATATTCACCGCAAATTTGTCATTTACCGGGGTTGGAGAACCCCTCTTTCTTCACTGCGTGGAGGCGGACTTTGCCTGTGTAGCTGCGAATAAATTGGCCGGGAATATTCGCCGGGATGGGTTATTCGCCAGGGCTTAATTACCCCTCTTTTTTTAGTCCGCAGAGGCAGACGATATCCTGTGCAACCGCGACTTACAATCGCCGGGGATTCGTGCGAATTGGCACAGGATAATTGAGCAATGCAGATTATCAATTCCACACCTCCTAGATATGAGAATTTCCTATCTACACACACCTTAACAACTTGACACAGAAGCGGCAACAATTTTTAATAAATCTTCCGTAACACTTCTTTACAATTTTCTCAGACTGCCGATTTCCAAGTGCCGTGAAAGCCCAAAGGTATGACACCAGGTAGTTCTAGCTGGCAAACAGGTTCGCGGGAAAGTCCGTCGCTGTCAAATATCCAGACTTCGCTGCTGTCAGAATTGCCGTCGTAAACAACTGTTACTATCCAACCTTTCTCCGAGGAAATATCTGGAACGTAGATGGGCTCTGTGGGATAGCGATTTTCGCCCAAGTCGGCAATTGTGAGATTGCGGCTTTGCGTGTCCAAACGGGCGATCGCACCATAACGTTCCGCTACAATATCAACGTCAGGCCGATACATTGCCAGATAGATATATCGTGCGTCTTGCCCTATTTCTGAAGCAGGTACGATCGGAAACTCGCAAGCTTGATCCAGCAATTCTTCGGCTGCTGTCACTTTGCCAGTTTGAGGATTGAGATGAACCCGCCACAGAGTCCCCTCCGCATCGGTGCGAGTTTCACCCGCCGCTACTTCTTTCAGCCGCTGATTAGTTTGAAAGTCAGCGAAGCGCACAAAATCTACAGCCACCGAACCATCTTCCTTGACAAAACCGTTAGCAAAATGCCACTGGAACCAAGGTTCGGTTTCGCCGCAACTAACTAAAGACAGAGTTTCCGAGTCAACAACTAATATCTGCGTTCCTAACTCGGGTTTCCATTCAAAAGACTCGCTGTAACTGCTAATTCCAGCTAAAACCGATAAAGGTTTTAGTCGCATCGGTGGCACAAAAAATATGAGATACTTCCCTGCAAAAACAAAATCGTGGATCATCGGAATTCCATCTAAAGCAATTGTTGCTTTTTGGAATATTTTGCCTGTACTATCGCTTTTATAGAGATTCAACTTTGTACTAGCACCCTGTGTAATTCCAAAGTTAAAAATATTCCCAGTAATCGGGTCGCGCTTGCAGTGAGCTGAATAAGAAGATCCGCTCTCTAAACTTCCTAAATCGTCCGTTCCCTGAGTTTCCAATGTTTGCAAATCCAGGCTGTGAGGCAAGCCGCCTTCCCACAAAGCTAAAAGACGATCGGGCAAAGCTAAAACTGAAGTATTGGCAGCATTTTTCACAGATTTAGTCCACCGCAGCCACGCAGGGCCCGGTGCTGTCATGCCGTAATTAGGGTAGAGAAATTTATCGGCTTTTTCTTCAGCTTGATATCCCGGTGTTTGCACGTAGCGATAAACAGCAGCAGCACCGACATCGGTAAAATGTACTGCCAAAATTGCACCATCGCCATCAAACCAGTGTCCCGCATTCATGCCACCGCGTTGCAAACGTGCGGGCCCGTTGCGGTAGAGAGTTCCGCGCAATCCGTTGGGAATTTTACCGCTTTTAACCAATAGCTGAGTCAGCGGAAACTCTCCAGCAGGATGGGCTAAAGCTTTAGCCCAAGATTTTTTAGCTGAGATTTTAGTGTCGGTTTTCATTGTAAACTCGCAATTTTAAACTGATATGGCAGAGATTTTGCTATACAATTATAGCAAAAATTACCTAACAGCTATGACTCTCCGCCGCCGCGCTCTGCTCACAACTTTTGGGCTGACTGCTATTGGTACTCAGCTTTTGCCCCTCGCCCAAACCAACCTATCTCCCAAAAGTGCGATCGATAAGCCGCGCCGCCTGCAAGTCGGCGATACAGTAGCTTTAATTAATCCTGCGGCTTTCAACTACAAAAAAGAAATCGAGGATTTTTTTAAAGTTATCGAAAAGCTGGGATTAAAAGTTAAATTGGGAGAGCATTTTTACGACCGCTACGGCTATTTAGCAGGCAAGGATGCCGATCGCGCCGCCGATGTCAACGCAGCCTTTGCCGATGACTCAGTGCGAGCTATTTTTACCGGGATGGGCGGCTGGGGCTGTGCTCGGATATTGCCGCTCCTGGATTACGATATTATCGGCAACAATCCCAAAATTATTATGGGATTCAGCGATATTACTGCGCTGTTATTGGCGATTTATGCTAAAACTAATATAGTTACTTTTCACGGCCCTTTAGGTGCGTCAACTTGGAGCCCCTTTACAGTAGATTACCTCAAGAAAGTTTTGTTTGACGGAGGTTCTGTTACGATGCAAAACTCCAAAACCGTGCCAGTTCAAACAATCACGGGCGGAAGAGCTAGGGGAAAACTAATTGGTGGCAATTTATCAGTAATAGCCGCAATGGTGGGTTCGGCTTATTTGCCGGAGTGGGAAAATTGTATTTTGTTTGTCGAGGAAGTGGGCGAAGAAGTTTATCGAATCGATAGAATGTTGACGCAGCTCAAATTAGCGGGCATTCTCGATAAAATATCCGGTTTTATTTTCGGAGACTGTACCAAGTGCGAAGCTGAAAAACCCCAAGAGTCCCTAACCTTACCTCAAGTCTTGTCCGACCACATTCGCCCTTTGAAGATTCCCGCGTGGTACGGTTCAATGGTGGGACACATTCGGGATAAGTTCACTTTGCCGATCGGTCTAGAAGTTGAAATTGACGCTGACTCTGGTACAATTAAATTGTTAGAATCCGCTGTCAGCTAAATTTTAAACTATTCTCGATATTCGCGAAGCTCTTCCTCTGCTCCTGCATTACCCCGCAGAGCCTGGTAATGAAAAAATTAAACATACAATTAGGACGATTGTGAAAAACCGACAATTCCTCAAACCGCTAGCAGCAATTATCTTAGCAATAATTTGCCTGTTGCCGCTCAATGCCTGTGCAGCAGCAAGTAAAACCGCAAATGGCGACACAATTTACCAGCAGCGAACCGTCCACAATCCCGACGGAACAGGCAAATTTTACATGGGTCGAGAAATTGCCCAAGTCATGGGATATCAAGGCGCTGGTTGGCTGGAAAGACCGTCTCGCGGCATGGAAGAAAAATCAGCTCGATTAGTCAACAATCTCGATTTAAAACCAACCGATATTGTCGCCGACATTGGAGCTGGAACTGGCTATTTTAGCTTTCGCATCGCTCCCTTAGTTCCAGAAGGAAAGGTTTTAGCAGTTGACGTGCAGCCGGAAATGATTAATTTTCTGGAATTGAATAAAAAAGAAAAAAATATCGCTAACGTTGAGCCAGTTTTGGGAAGTATGGACAATCCGAATTTGCCGGAAAATAGCGTAGATTTAGTTGTAATGGTCGATGCTTATCACGAATTTGCATATCCCAGAGAAATGATGCAAGGAATTGTCAAAGCACTCAAACCGGGAGGCCGCACGGTATCGATCGAGTATCGGGGCGAAAACCCGCTGATTCCCATTAAAGGTTTGCACAAAATGACGCAGAAGCAGGTAAAAAAAGAAATGGCCGCCGTCGGTTTAGTATGGAAAGAGACAAAAGATATGTTGCCCCAGCAGCATTTGATGGTGTTTGAGAAACAATCTCAAATTTAGCAGCCAAACAGAGCAATTGCTTACCATTTTTAATCATTTTTGTCAAGGTACAAAAGACGTATTTGTGTGCACTGGCGATCGCTCAGTCAAACATACTAAGCCTTAAGTAACCCTTAAGATAGACATTTTACTAAAAATACCATTTACAATTAAAACTTGATAACCCAGAGGCGCTTCTTTCATTTTTTAAGCGAAGAAGTGTCGCTATTAAGAAGTACCAGCGTGAACATTCCAAGTTCCATCCTCACCATGCTCGCCGGCATCGTAGTGACTCTGATCAGTCTCTGGTACGGGCAGAATCACGGTTTGATGCCGATCGCCGCCTCTGACGAAGCATCCGACATAGACGCACTATTCAATACAATGATGACCATTTCCACTGGACTATTTATCATGGTCCAGGGAATTCTCATCTTTGCTGCAATTAAATATCGCCGCCGTCCAGGAGACAACACAGACGGGCCGCCTTGGCATGACAACTTTCCTTTAGAAATTCTTTGGACAGCCGTGCCGGCGGTGATTATTTTAGGAATCGGAGTCTACAGTTTTGAGATTTACAACTCAATGGGAGGCCTCGATCCGATGGGCAATCACGACCACGGCACCATGCAAGCGCACTCTAAAATGCGCGGAAGTGCGATCGCCGCCACACTCTCAGAAACAGGTCAAAATACCCCACAAATTCCGTCTAGAAAACTTGTGGCTCTAGGCGTCGGCGCTTCCCCAGAAAATGAAAACAAACCAGCAGACTTAGTTGTAAATGTCACAGGTTTGCAGTACGCCTGGATTTTTAGCTATCCAGAAAGCGGTGTTAGTTCCGGCGAACTGCATATGCCAGTCAACCGCGACGTACAGCTAAATATCTCAGCTCAAGACGTGCTGCACGCATTTTGGCTGCCGGAATTTCGCCTCAAACAAGATGCAATTCCTGGGCGGCCGAGCGAACTGAGATTTACACCAACTAAAACCGGCGAATACCGGGTTGTTTGTGCTGAATTGTGTGGCGCTTATCACGGAGCGATGAAAGCTGTAGCAGTCGTTCACACGCCAGAAGAATTCGACGGTTGGCTGCAAAGCCAGCAAGTTGCTAGCAGTCAAAACTTAGAGCAAGCAGTTGCAGTCAATCCTGGGGAATTGTCAGACGGTGAATTTTTGGCTCCCTACGTCAGGGAAATAAAAATTAATTCCGAAACCCTAGAACAACTTCACCCAACTCATCACTAAAAATAGTCATTAGTTTCTGGCACTGGGTATTTTATCCTAAGCTAATAACTAATGACTAATAACTAATGACTAATAACTATGACACAAGCACAGTTCCAAGAAAGTGCAAACACTGAGGCTCGCGGAACAGCGCCCGCCGATAGACATTGGCGCGACTACTTCACTTTTAATACCGACCACAAAGTCATCGGTATTCAATACCTAGTCACAACATTTATTTTCTATCTAATCGGCGGCGTGATGGCAACTTTGGTGCGAACAGAACTCGCCACCCCCGACTCCGATTTTGTCCCCCCCGAACTCTACAACAGTTTATTTACTGTTCACGCGACGGTGATGATCTTCCTGTGGATCGTACCCGCCGGAGCCGGATTTGCTAACTTTTTGATCCCCTTAATGATTGGGGCAAAAGACATGGCATTTCCCAGGCTGAATGCGATCGCCTTTTGGCTAATTCCCGTAGGCGGCGTGTTGCTGTTGAGCAGTTTTTTGGTGGGAGCTCCACAAGCGGGTTGGACTTCCTATCCGCCTTTGAGCTTAGTTACTGCTCAAGCGGGGGAAGAAATTTGGATTCTCAGCGTTTTGATTCTGGGAACTTCTTCGATTTTGGGGGCGGTTAATTTTGCCGTTACCATCTTTACCATGCGGGTTCCGAGCATGGGTCTCAATGATATGCCTTTGTTTTGCTGGGCGATGATTGCGACTTCAGCGCTGACTTTGATTGCTACTCCAGTCTTAGCCGCAGCTTTGATTTTGCTGTCGTTTGACTTGTTAGCAGGGACGGCATTTTTTAACCCAACAGGCAACGGCGATCCCATCGTCTACCAGCATTTATTCTGGTTTTATTCGCACCCGGCAGTTTACATTATGATTATGCCCTTTTTCGGGGTGATTTCAGAAGTTTTGCCGGTGCATTCCCGCAAGCCAATTTTTGGTTATTTGGCGATCGCATATTCCAGTCTCGCGATCAGCTTTTTGGGCTTGATCGTGTGGGCGCACCATATGTTTACCAGCGGCACTCCCGGCTGGCTGCGGATGTTTTTTATGATCACGACTATGATCATCGCCGTACCAACTGGGATTAAAATATTTAGCTGGTTGGCAACTATTTGGGGAGGCAAACTCCGGCTTGTCAGCGCGATGCTATTTGGGATGGGTTTTATCTCAACATTTGTCCTCGGCGGCATCACCGGGATCATGGTAGCTTCCGTACCTTTCGACATTCACGTTCACGACACTTATTTTGTCGTCGCTCACCTACACTACGTGCTGTTTGGCGGCTCAGTGTTTGGAATTTACGCTGCTTTTTACCACTGGTTCCCCAAAATGACGGGGCGGATGATTAATGAATTTTGGGGTAGAGTTCACTTTGTTTTAACCTATGTGGGCTTTACTGTAACTTTCCTGCCGATGCACGCTTTGGGGATGCAAGGAATGCCCCGGCGGGTGGCAATGTACGACCCGAAATTTACCACAATTAATGTCATTTGTACTGTCGGTGCTTATATGCTGGCAGTGTCTACAATCCCGTTTATCATTAATGTGATTTGGAGCTGGAGGTACGGCCCGAAAGCAGGTGACAATCCTTGGCAAGCTTTGAGTTTGGAATGGATGACGACTTCGCCGCCCCCGATCGAAAATTTTGAAGGAGTGCCGGTATTGGCAACGGGGCCTTACGATTACGGCATGGAAAAAATTCAGAATACTGGGGAACGTCTCAGGCTCAAGCTGAGGGAAAATGCCACCCGTAACGCCCAGAAAACAGGTATTCCTATTGCTGAGGCTCAAGCTTCAACTTTCTTTGGCGGTACTGCAACTTTGGTCGCTCCTGAATCAGAGGTAAATGTTGATTCTCCTGCTGATGAAAGTCAAGATGGCGAATAGTTATTAGTTATTTGGGAATTGGGAATTGGGAATTGGGAATAAAAACTGTTGACTGTTGACTGTTGACTGTTGACTGTTAACTAACAACTGCCAACTAACAACTAACAACTAACAACTCCCAACTAACAACTGCCAACTCCCAACTGCCAACTCCCAGCTCCCAACTCCCAGCTCCCAACTAACAACTGCCAACTGCCAACTGCCAACTGCCAACTGCCAACTGCCAACTGCCAACTGCCAACTGCCAACTGCCAACTGCCCACTGACAACTGACAACTGACAACTGACTTCTTCATTACCAATTTCTTATGCAAATTCCCGCGATAGATCCGACAAAAACAGCCCTGAATTACCACCACGAGGGCGAGGTAGAAGCACACGGTGTCGAGCATCCCGACCACCGGATGTTAGGGGTAATTGTGTTCCTGTGCGCTGAAGGCATGATATTTTTCGGTATGTTTGCCGCGTATTTGATTTATCGGGCGATGGCCCCCGCGTGGCCTCCTGAAGGTACGCCCGATCGCGAGTTATTGCTGCCGGGAATCAATACGGTAATTC
Source organism: Microcoleus sp. N9_A1 (assembly GCF_036701795.1). Classification (NCBI taxonomy): domain Bacteria; kingdom Bacillati; phylum Cyanobacteriota; class Cyanophyceae; order Oscillatoriales; family Microcoleaceae; genus Microcoleus; species Microcoleus sp. N9_A1. The sequence goes on along the minus strand of NZ_JAUBRI010000016.1, from coordinate 70,886 downwards.
TGATTGCTAGCAGTTTTGTGATTCACAATGCGGATACTGCAATCAAAAAAAATGATGCGGTGGGAATGCGTAATTGGCTGCTCGTAACTATTGCTATGGGCGCAGTTTTCTTGTTCGGTCAGGTTTACGAATACGCTCATTTAGAGTTTGGCTTGACGACGAATTTGTATGCCAGTTGCTTTTACGTTTTGACTGCTTTTCACGGCTTGCACGTTACGTTGGGAGTGCTGCTGATGGTGGCGGTGGTGTGGCGATCGCGCGCGCAAGGTCACTATTCTAGTGAGCACCACTTCGGAATCGAAGCGACTGAGATTTACTGGCACTTTGTCGATGTGATTTGGATTGTTTTGTTTCTGTTACTGTATATTTTGTGATCCCAGAGGCTTTTCAACCTCTGCCACAAGAGATTTGTATGACCCCCAATTGGGGGTTTTTTTATTGTTTGGGCTGCTGGCTACCGTGCAGGTTCGCTAACTGTTTGTGGCGACCGTCAACTTTGGTTACACTATAATAGGAGTAAGTTGGCAAATCAATTCCTCGATCGGCTATAAGTAATATCAATTCCGGTTGTATCGGAATTAATATTACCCGAAATCAGGACACGGCAGTGCCGTGTCCCTACAATGGAGCGCGGTAGGGACACGGCACTGCCGTGTCCTCTATATCATTCCGACGCAGCCGGAATTGATATAAATCCCCCTAATTAAACGTAAAATACGGATGACTAAAAAGCTTGCTGCAATATGTCTTCTTCCTTCTTCCAACTTCGGTCTTCCAACTTCGGTCTACTTAGCCAGCGCGGCCGGCAAAATCTCTCGCAGTTTAATGTTCTATTTGCCAAGTAGTGTCTAATATTGTGAATCAGCAACTAAACCCAGAATTTGAGCGTTGGGCTAGAGAACACAATCAAGGTAATCTAAATTCACCTACTACTCGCCAGCTTTACGAAAATCGCCAAATATCTGTAGAGGAATATATTGGCAAATTCCGCAAAGGTGGAATTAGTGAAGTCTTGCCCGCAGAGGCAAAAACTATGTCGGTTGAAAATGCTTTAAAAGCAGGGATAGTCGGGGGTAAAAATCTGCGGAAGTTACTAACAGATAATCGCGATAAGTTCCAAAAATGAGGTGATATTGTGAATCAGCAAACTGCATCAAAAAATGATATTACTGAAACTCTCAGGCAAATGCTTAGAAGTAAGATATTCAAAGCGATTGAAACTAATCGCGCTGAAACTTGTTTGTGCACTTTGTCTTTTCAAAGCACTGCTTGTCCCGAGAGGCACGTTTGGATTGATACAGATTTGGAGGGAATAGGAATTGATTTAGAAGATTGGAATATCGAAAGCGAATGGGACAATGCAGTGGCGCGCATCCGCGTAGACTCTCTTGAAGATGCGGTAGAAATTGTCCAAACATGGCTTTATGGCGGCAATTTGGATAACTACTCGAACGTCAATCGAGAATATGAAATGGTTTTTAAAACGCCTATAAAACAGCATTGAGAAAATTATGCAGTGCGAATTGTGCGATCGACAAATGGAAGCATTAACCGCCCATCACCTCATCCCCAAACAAAACACCAAGCGGAAAAACGAAGATCCAAGCCCGACAATCGACATTTGCTCCGCTTGTCACCGCCAGATTCACTCTCTATTTGACAACAAACATCTCGCCCAAGAGCTCAACACCCTGGAAAAGCTCAAAAATGACCCTGAACTCCAGAAATTTGTCTCTTGGATTAAGAAACAAAAAACCGACAAACGCATTCAAGTACGCGGCAAAAAAGCTCGATCGTAGGGAGCGAGCTCAGATATATAGTCTTGGACGCAGTTACTCTCTGAGGCCCGGTTTCTTCATTAATTTTTCGTTTCCTAACCCAAAATTTTGCACAGCAACCCGGTTTGTTTGCGTAAATCCTAGTATAGTGATTTACTTATTCGTAACAAACTGCCAAATATTATCATGAACCTCACCTCCCTCGAACTCGCAAAAGACCGAGCGCGCATCTACAAAAACTACCTCCAAATGGAAATAGATGCCAAAGCTAACATCAACAAACTAGCTTTTTTAGACCGGGGCATTGAAAAATCCCCTTACCTACAAGAAATTAAAAACTATCCCGATTATCTCAAACAGAAACCCGACGGCTTAAAATTAATTAGCTCTATTCCCGGACCCAATAATCCCCTCAAACTTACCCCATTTCCCAGCCTGGGAGAACTACCTCAAATTAACTCTCAAGCTTTAAGTTTCCTCCACGAAGACATCAAAGAAGCCTGCGTTTGCATTGGTACTTTTGTAGAGGGCAAAATTCAGGCGCAGTGGCTGGGAAAAAACGCGCTTACCAATTCTGAGCAGTGGAGTGCCACTAAAATTATCGCACTCCTTAATATCGTCAGTCAAATAAATAACAAATATCCCGACTGCGACATTGACAACTGCGTTGTTAGAGATGGCAACGGGCTAAAACAAGATTTTTACTTTTACGATGTAGCAAAAGACATGATTAGCTATGCCTCACATATAGCAAGTTCAAACTCCTTAGCCGCGATGTTCAAACGCTTCGATACTCGCATAGGACTAGAGCAATGGCTGAAGAGCGCTACTGGCAATAATGACCTAATTTTTCGCGGCGATTACGGCGAAAATCCTTATCACAATAACCCCAAAATATTCGATCTCACCAAAAAACAAGTGCTGTTAAGTGCCGCATTAAACAGCACAAAACAAAAAAATTCCGTATCTGCTTATGACTTAACCAGGCTGATTTCCATGTTAGGATGGCACTTCCACATCGAACAGCGATCGCGCATGAAAGCATCTCAGTGGAACAGCTTAGAAAGCATTGTCAGAGCAATGGGACACGACAGCGCTCGATATGTGGACGTAGCAATTAAAACTTTGGGGATGGATAGCCTGATCACTTCTCCAGTAATTATCTCAAAATTGGGTTACGGACTGAGCTCGATCAGGGGAACCCTAGAAACAGTTTATGTGGCTTTAGTGCGGTTTGTTGACGAACGGCCGAAGGCGGCGGGAAAGCCGGCAAAACTCAGAACTTTAGCCATGACTTTGCGGGCAGAAAAACCTGTAGGCGGTTCCAATGTCGATCGCTTGGCGATCGAACTCGACGCCAGATTTTGCGCCGAAGTCACGGAAATTCTCCGCCGGTTGTTTGCGGAAGAATTTTAAAGGCGGGCGATCGACTAATGAGAAAGTCGGTGAAACTTGCGATAAAGCATCCTCTCCACTGGCTTTCCTCCGCGCAAATGTTGCTCAGTTATTGTCGCAACTTCTTCAGGACAAACGCCATTGTACCAAACCTCTTCTGGCAGCACCAACACCATCGGCCCGTTGCCGCACTGTCCCAAACAACTGCTAGCAACAACTTCAACTTCTGAGGGCGACAATTTCTGAAAAGCTGCCAGTACCTTTGCTGCAATTTGCTTGCGACAAGTGCGGTTTTGGCAAACAAGAACTTGCCTAGAAAATTCTGTGATTTTCATGTTTTTTTACTTGACAATCTGCTACATATATGCTATTTTTTTATCATGGGAATAGGTGCGCGCATATAAGCCCAGATTTTAAGGTGCGCCGCAACGCACCCTACGATTAATCTGGTGATAAACCTTTGGAAGCCAACCATTGTCGATCGAACAAACGCGACTGATACCGAGCCCCGCCGTCGCAGAGTACCGTAACAATCGTATGTCCAGGCCCCATTTGCTTCGCTAAAGCCACAGCCGCCCCCACATTAATCCCCACAGAACCCCCCATAAACAGCCCTTCTTTTCTCAGCAGTTGGTAAATCACCCGGACAGCTTCAGTATCGTGAATTTGAATCGCGTCGTCTACCGGGGCATTCTCCATATTTGCAGTGACGCGAGTGGTGCCAATTCCCTCAGTAATCGAACTACCTTCAGTCTTAATTTCTCCAGTTTTGAAATAACTGTAAAGCCCGCTGCCCATCGGGTCTGCCAAGACAATTCTAACAGCAGGATTTTTTTCTTTCAAAAACATTCCTACCCCAGCAAAAGTGCCGCCGGTACCAGTAGCTGTTACCCAAGCATCAATTTTCCCGTTTGTTTGTTCCCAAATTTCCGGCCCAGTTGTCTCGTAATGAGCTCGGCGATTGGCTAAATTGTCAAACTGATTTGCCCAGACTGCATTCTCCATTTCCGCAGCCAATCTTCCCGACAATTTGACATAATTATTCGGGTCTTTGTAAGGAACAGCGGCAACAGTCCGAACTTCAGCGCCCAAGGTTTTCAAAGCATCGATTTTTTCTTGAGATTGGTTATCTGGAATCACAATCAAACATTTGTAACCTTTAGCGTTGCAAATGTGGGCCAAACCGATGCCAGTATTGCCTGCAGTGCCTTCAACAACGGTGCCGCCCGGTTTCAGCAAGCCTTTTTCTTCTGCATCTTTGATGATGTATAAAGCAGCCCGGTCTTTTACAGAACCGCCGGGATTGAGAAACTCTGCTTTGCCGAGAATTTCGCAGCCAGTTTCATCGCTGAAGCTGTTTAAGCGAATTAGTGGTGTGTTGCCGATTGTGCCTACAAAGCCGTTTTTAATATCCATATTTTTTGTGTGTTTGCATCCTATTATTAATTTTTACAATAAGTTGATATTTATTGCTACCAGTTCTACCAAATCTTGCTCATATTGAGTACAAATCCAGGCAAAACGGGGTCGCCGCTAACTGTAGCCGGATTCTCCAAACATTCCTCTGGCAAACCCGGACGGTAAATATAAACTCTGCGATTTTTGCGGTCTATTAACCAGCCTAACTGCACTCCTGGTTCTCTCATATATTCTTGCATTTTTTCTTGCAATGGCTTGAGATTGTCAGAACCCGACCTGAGTTCTACTACAAAATCAGGGCAAATAGGGGCAAATTTTTGCTTTTGTTCGGGTGACAAAGCATTCCATCTTTCCAATTTAATCCAAGCAGCATCCGGCGACCTTTCTGCACCTGTTGACAGAGTAAATCCTGTACTCGAAGTAAACGCTAAACCAGTACCATTTTGTTCTGCCCAAACCCACAGCGGCCCAAATATATTACCTTCTCGGTTTCCCGTCTCCGAACCAGTAGGGGGCATAATTAGCAATTCTCCCGATTTGTTGCGTTCAATGCGTAACTCACTATTGATTTGACAGAACTCGAAAAACTCGTCGTCTGTCATTTGCAATTTTGGCGGTATTCGCAACACAATTGTTGATGACAGCATTTTGCCTTTCCTCCACTCTAAATTGTTCAGACAAGATTGCACAATTTCTTTGTTTGTAGTGAGGACTTGAGTCCTCGAAAATCAGGATTAAGGACTCAAGTCCTAGCTATAAGCTGGTGTGGGATCAATTCCGGTTGTATCGGAATGATTAAACCACAGAGGGCACAGAGGACACAGAGAAAGAGAAGAGAGAGATAATAATTCCGATGTCAACGGATTTGATATGACGCGCGAATTATAGAGGTAAGGTGCTCCGTGGGCACCCTACATAATTAGGTTCTGCGTCCAGGAATGTTAAACCTATTTATTCGGCTGAGGAGTCATCCGCAAATAAGGCTTAATCGGCGTATAGCCTTTGGGAAATTTCTCTGCCAACTCTGCGGGGTCGGTAATCGAAGGTACGATTACGCAATCGTCGCCATCTTTCCAATCAACCGGAGTCGCAACGCTGTATTTGTCGGTAAGTTGCAAGGAATCAATTACTCGCAAAATTTCATTAAAATTCCGACCAGTGCTCGCCGGATAAGTAATGCTCAAACGCAATTTCTTTTCCGGGTCAATCACAAAAACTGTGCGGATTGTTAAGTTGTTCAGCGAGTTGGGATGGATCATGTCGTAAATGTCGGAGACTTTACGATCGCCATCTGCTAAAATCGGATAGTTGAGGGTGACATTTTGAGTTTCCTCAATATCTTTAATCCAGCCCTTGTGAGAATCCACATCATCGACGCTGAGGGCAATGGTTTTTACTTCCCGCTTTTCAAATTCAGACTTGAGACGGGCCACTGCACCGAGTTCGGTGGTGCACACTGGAGTATAGTCCTTTGGGTGGGAAAACAACACGACCCAGCTATCCCCAGCCCAGTCGTAGAAATTGATTTCCCCTTCGGACGAAGCTTGGGTAAAGTTGGGAACTGTATCGCCTAATCGCAGAGTCATAACTAATTTCCTCTAATTTTATTTAAGGACTGTTCCTTATCATGCCATAATTGCCCGGTTTCTCGATCGAGCTGTAAAGGATTCTAAACTTTTTGGTCGATCGATCGGCAATTCCACTACTGTAAGGTATGTGCGGCCTGTTCCTACCGCTAAATTTTCTGGCTATGCTTTACTTTTTGCTTAAGGCAATACAGCCTGTTTTAGTCCCGCTGTGTTTTGTCTCCGCCTGGGGCTTAGTTTTTTTGCTGTGTTCGAGTATCGGGCGTACTGTCGCCGACTCTATGCGCCGAGCTCAGCGGATGCACCAAATCCCTTGTGCTAACTGCGTATTTTTCACCGGCGACTACCACCTCAAGTGTCCCGTTCAGCCTACAATAGCTTTATCTGAAGATGCGATCGACTGTCCTGATTATCGATCGCAATCGGGAACTTACGGTTAAAAAAAATCTGCCGCCGCTTTACACATTTCTTAACATCTCTGGCTCTTTCAATTAAACTTAAGTTGTGGTAGAGAGATTTTTAGGAGTGCGGAAAGAATGCTCATTCAAAAGCTAAATGCCTGCGACGAGTTTATTGCTGGCGACGGTACTCAACTGCGAGAATTGCTGCATCCAGACAAAGAAGCTGTGGATTTGCGTTACAGTTTAGCCCATGCAACTTTGCCCGCAGGGCAAACTTCTGCGCTGCACTCCCTGACCACTTCTGAAGTTTACTACATTCTCAGCGGCGTTGGAGAAATGCACATCGACGACGAAAATCAATTCGTAGAAGCCGGAGATGCCGTTTACATTCCGCCAAACGCCAAGCAGTTTATTTACAACTGTGGCACAGAGCCGCTAATATTTATTTGTATCGTCGATCCCGCGTGGCGAAAGGAAGACGAGACTATTTTCCAGTAATTTTCTAATTTTTCTCCTTTTATGCTCGTTACCCGGCTCTGCCCGGTAACGCATATCTAGAGGCTCTACCTCTACTGAAAAAAACATCACAAACCGAAAATATCTTTTAACAACAACAGCACCCAGCCTTATGTACCGAGTGATTTCCTCTTTTTAAAACTTCGATGCGGAGTTGCAATAATCCTCGGATTTAGTTGCATTGCTCCCCTCTAATTATTTGAGGAAGTATCAGCTTTTTTGGTGGGTGCTGCTATTGGTTTTTGATGGGACAGATGTGAGATTAAACAGCGTTTTACTCCTTAGATTCTATTGTGAACTTCGCTGTGAGATCTGGATTTGGTATCTGTCGGAGAAGCTTTTTGTTTGCTTCATATTATTAATTTACCACCTTCTCTCGGAAGCGCAAGTACCTGCAACTAAACTTTACAAAGGTCGGAAGAGGGAAGAAGGAAGAGGGAAGAGGGAAGACAACCCTCTAGGGGTGTAGATAATTGCGGGTAATTGTGAAGTTAAATCAAGCATCGAGCTTTCTAGCTGCTCAGCTAAAATAGTAGATTCCGGCTGTGGTTGCTGCTGCGAGAAACAGGCATAATATTTTTATGAAAACAACCAAACTCATCAAACTGTGTGTTTTATCGCTGAGCATTTTCCTGCTATGTAGCAATGTGATAGCGACAGCGGAACCGACTGTGAAGCCTCAAGCGCAGCAAACTTACACTAACCAAGAGATTCTGCAACAGTTGGTGAAGGCGAAAATTGTGTATCTCGGAGAAACTCACGATAGCGAGACAGACCACCAAGCTCAACTGAAAATTATTCAAGAAATGCAGCGGCAAAATCGTAAAATTGTGATCGCAATGGAGATGTTTCAGCGTCCGTTCCAAAGTGCGATCGACAACTACTTAGCTGGTAAACTGACAGAAGAGCAATTAGTCGAGCAAACAGAGTACGATCGCAGATGGCGTTTTCCCTGGGAATATTACGCCCCCATTTTGCGGTTTGCCAAAGAAAATCAACTACCCGTCCTCGCCTTAAATACCCCGTCAGAAGTCACGAGAAAAGTTGCCACTCAAGGTCTAGAAAGCCTCACAGCAGAGGACAAAAAGCACATTCCGCCAATTTCCCAAATTCGCACCGACAACCCCGAATATCGGCAACTGCTGCTAGAAGTTTATCAGCAACACCAAAAGGCAGCACAGGGAAATAGTACGGCTTTTGAAAGATTTTTGCAAGCCCAAGTTTTGTGGGACGAAACTATGGCGGAAAAAATCGCTGAATTTGTCAAAGCCAATCCCGACTATCAAGTTGTAGTTTTGGCGGGGAAAGGGCATATTATTTACGGTTACGGCATTCCCAGCCGCGTCGAGAGGCGTTTGGGAGTCGGGAAGGTAAAAACGCGATCCGTTGTATTCAATTCCAGTGAAAATCCTGCTTTGTCGGCAGAAAAATCTATTGCTGACTTTGTTTGGCAGCACCGGGAATAGTAAAATTTTACTCAGAAGCAATTATCCCTAAAAATCCATGACAAACAGACCAAAAATACTGGCATTTGCCGGAAGTACCCGCGAAGCATCCTACAACAAACTGCTGGTAAAAGTTGCAGCGGCTGGGGCTAGGGCGGCGGGTGCAGAAGTTACATATTTAGATTTGCGCGATTTGCCGCTGCCGATATTTGATGAAGATTTGGAAGCAAAAGAGGGAATGCCAGAAAATGCCCGGAAGTTGAAGGAATTGATGATAGCGCATCATGGGTTTTTGATAGCTTCTCCCGAGTATAACAGTTCGGTTACGCCTGTGTTGAAAAATGCGATCGACTGGGTATCGCGCCCAGCTCCTGGCGAACCGGGATTGGTGGCTTTTACTGACAAAGTAGCGGTGATTATGAGTGCTTCCCCTGGCGGATTGGGCGGTTTGCGGGGATTGGTTCATTTGCGATCGATCCTGGGTAATATTAACGTGTTTGTCCTCCCGGATCAGAAAGCAATTCCCAAAGCTTTTGAAGCATTTAATGATGACGGTACGATGAAAGATGCCCAACTGCAGGAATCTGTTGAAAATCTCGGTGCTAAATTGTCGAATGTCCTGTCTAAATTAATCGCATAAGGCGATTTTACTCGTTACCAGGCGCTTTGTGCCTGGTAACGCAGAACCGATTGCATAAATCTTTGGTTGAGCAGATCAACCGATCCTTCAAAGAAGATCAACACAGATGCAACGCAGATAATCTTAAGATAGTTTACTAATTTGACAATATTGTCTATTGTTGACTATATTTGGCAGTATTGATTTGATATAATCTCAAAAATATAACCCACTCAGCCAGAACAAGAACCAAAGCGTGAAAGTCAAGCGTCTAAAAATGAACTCATTCCGAGGCTTCAGCGATTTGACCCTGGAGTTTGATAGAGATGAGCCGACTGTGTTTATCGGTATCAACGGTGTGGGAAAATCTAGCATACTTGATTGTCTGGCTATTCTGCTGTCCTGGCTGACAAAGCGAATTCAAAACCCCAATAGTTCTGGACGATTTTTCAACGACGATGACATCAAAAAAGGAGGTAAAGAAACTCACAATAAAATCACAATTTCAATCAACGATGGGCAGGAATTGGCATGGTCTTTAACTCATGTCACTAAAGGGCGAAGCAAAGATACTAGCAGCAACCTTGCGGAGTTAAAAACTGTTGTTGACAACATACACAATGAGTTAGATGGTACTTCCAACGTAGCATTACCTCTAGCTATTTACTACCCAACTAACCGCGCTGTACTTGATATTCCTTTGAAGATTAGGACGAAACATTCGTTTCAGCAGATAACTGCTTATGACGAGGTACTCACGGGAGGGCAGATCGACTTTAGGCGCTTTTTTGAATGGTTTAGAGATCGGGAAGATTTAGAAAACGAATTACGACTAAATAATTATAATGAGTATCGCGATCGCCAATTAGAAGCAGTCAGAGATGCGATCGCTAACTTACTAAACGGCTTCTCAAATTTACGGATTCGGCGATCGCCTTTGCGAATGACTGTGGACAAACAAGGCGATGAACTTATCATCAATCAACTATCCGATGGTGAAAAATGCTTGTTAGCACTGGCAGGAGATTTAGCAAGGCGTTTGGCGATCGCAAATCCGAATCCATCATGCAATCCACTTCAGGGTTTCGGGGTTGTTTTAATCGACGAGATTGAGCTACACTTGCACCCAAAATGGCAACGGGCGATTATTCCGAATCTGGCAAAAACTTTCCCTAATTGCCAGTTTATAGTTACCACTCATTCGCCACAGGTAATCAGCGATCTCAAATGGGTTCATCTTTTGAGGTCAACATCTGAAGGAATTGTGATTGAGCGAATACCATCCTATGGGAAAGATAGCAATCGGATTTTAGAAACGCTCATGGGAACCCCTGAACGTCCGCAGGAAATTCAGGAATCTTTACATGAACTGTTTCGCTTCATAGACAAGGGTGAACTTGACAACGCACGGCGATTGCGCCAAGAATTAGCGCACAGAATGGGAGAAGAAGATCCAGAATTTGTGAGAGCAGATTGGCTAATTCAACGCAAGGAAATTCTCAATAAATGAAATATATTCAAAAGGGAAAAGAACCTCAAGATTTTTCGGACTGGAAGGCTACACAAAAGTCTCTTGGTGTCAATTATGATTACAAAACTTTTTCCAATCCTGAAAAAGGATCGGTACACATTTCTTTGCTAAGTGAACAAGGCTATATTTGCTGCTACTGCTGTAAGAAAGTTGAGCAAAGTAATAGCCATATTGAACATTTAGCCCCCCAGAGCAAGAATGATTCAGAATTATCTCTTGATTACACAAATCTGCTAGGTTCTTGTGGCAGATGTCCAAATTGGCCTGAGTATTGTGGGAATAAGAAAAAGAATCTTTCTATCGCAGTTTCACCACTAAAGTCGAACTGTGAAGAATTTTTTAGTTACTCTAGCACTGGTGAGATACTGCCAACTACAAATAATTTAGATGAGGAAAAAGACGCTGAAATAACAATTAAAGTTTTGGGACTCAACCATTATGACTTAACGCAGGGACGAATTCAAGCACTGGAAGCACTGAAAGGAATGACGACGCAGGAAGAGGCAGAATTATTAGCTGAAGTTTGTCAACAAATGGATGCACAAGGGCGATACCAGCCTTTTTGTAATGCGGTTTTGTATTTTCTCAAGAATTATTTTGGTGTTTGTTAAGTTTAATCTCACCCAAAGATTGCGAAATGGAGAATCAGACTTACTCTAAATTATACCAGAACCGCATCACCCGATCGACCTAAAAGAAAACCACCCGATCGCACATTGGCAGAAATACACCAGAGCAAGCATAATTTAACCATCGGTCATCGGTCGGTATATTTCTTCCAAACCGCACGGCAGGCGTGGGAGACTCCTCCGTCACATCTGCCATGCAGTTTTATTTAATAATTGTACGATTGGGGCATCCCTACACTACGATAAAACAGGTTCGTAGTGAGGACTTTAGTCCGCAAGAAAGAAGGACTAAAGTCCTCACTACAAACCTATTCGGTTCGAGGTGACATTAATATCAGCCCATTTTCTTCTTCTTCCAAGCCTCCACAAACGGCAAAAACACCGACACCAACTCCTGCCGGTTCATCACCAAAGTGGGATAAGAAACCCTCCCGTAATTCTTCCCTACTTCCAACGGAAAAATCGCCTGGGACTCCAGCGGTAGCCAAACCGCACCCGCAGCCTTCACAATTACCCAACTCCCGGCAATATCCCAAATTTTCGGAGTTGCTTCCACCCCTCCCATAGCCGCACCAGAAGCCACCATCAAAAAATTGTAACTAGCCATACCCAACATCCGAATTTTACTCGGAAGATGAGGCCCAATTCCCACACTCCGCGAACACAAATTAAATATATGATTTCCGCTCATTTTATCAGCACTCGGGCGAATTTGCCTACCATTTAAAAATGCACCTTGAGGCATATTTGTCAATACATTATCGCCCGCCAAATCCTCTGCATAAAAACCGTGAAACAATTGATTCACCGGGGGCAAATGCACACAGCCAAAAACCGGAGTTCCGCGATACAATAAACCCAAAGAAATCCCCCAAATCGGAATTCCGCGAGCAAAATTAGTGGTAGCATCCAAAGGATCGACAACCCAACACCATTCAGTATCAGGGAAAACGTGTTCTCCTTCCTCGCTCAATATTCCGTGGTTGGGAAACGCAATTGCGATCGCACTTCTAATTTCCGCATCCGCCCAATTGTCAGATTGCGTAACCAAAGTGCCATCATCTTTCTCATGCGCTTGTGCATAACCGAAATCTTTCAAAAATTGCTGTCCGATTGTCTTGACAGTAGTTTGAGAAAAAATTAAAATAGAGTTCCAAAAATCTTTCATTTCACTAACAATTAACAACTAAGGGAGATGGGGAGAGAATTATCCAATTGCCAATTCCCAATGAATATTGACTAATGACGTTGGACTAATGACTGAGCGGGTTTTGCCTTTTTTTTAGTCATTTGTATTATATATCCTTAGCTAAACCCGCCCCTACAAAATGCTAATGACGTTGGATTAATGACTAATAACTACTGACTAATGACTACTGACTACTGACTAATGACTAAACCTTAGTCTAATTCATTTTCAAGAATAGTGGCGATCGCACTTTTAGCATTATCCTGAAACTCCCGCACATCCACCCTACCCAACAGCCAAACAGCCAGAATCATACCCACCGCCGGTACAGCAAATACTAACCCGTAAGCCAACATCGGCACCCCAAACAAACTCCTGCCAAAATCCAAAATAGCACCGCCGCTAACCGTCGCCACACCCCGCGCCATCGCTTGCGACAAACCCCAAGCGCCAATAAAAGTCCCCGCCGTTTCTGCAGCAGTCAAATCCAACATCAAACTTAGCGCACCAGTCGTCGTAATTCCTGAAGCTAATCCGAAGCACATTAAAGCCGACTTAAACACAATTGGATTACCAGTAAATCCCGATAAAATAATCAAACAAAAACAAGCAGCCACCGACAAACAACCCAACCTAATCGTATTTTGCTTGCCGATGCGCGGCACAATTAAAAAACCAGTAGCACTCAAACCAAAAAGCACACCAGTACCATAAATAGCATTCAACCGCGTAGTTTCCGAAATCGGCATCTTAAAAATTTCCCCGCCGTAGGGTTCCAAAACCGCATCCTGCATAAACAAACAAATCGTCATTACCAGCAGGAAAGTAAAAAACAAACCGGTTTGACGGCTAGCAGTCAAAATCCGCAGCGCACTTCCCAAAGTAATTTTATCTTCTCGATTCACTGCGAGCGATCGCACCCCGTACCGCGAATACTTTTTCTCAACCCCAAAAGTTGCAATCCCCACCAACAGCAAAACCACCGCCGGCACCTTCACAAACAAACCATTAATCGAAGCCTGCAAAACTTCCCGCGGCACATCCCCATCAATCTGCTTCAGCAAACCGCTGCTGACAATCGCCCCGATAATAATACCAACCATCAGCATCGACCACACAACACCCACCAACTTCGATCGATCCTCCTCATCCGAAACATCCACCAACAAAGCAGCAAAAGGAGTCGAGCTCGAACAAATTGCGATACCATAAACTGCAAAAACCAAACCCAACAAACCCACCCAACCGTAAGTAGGAGTCGTCCATCCCACAGCCTCCAAACTAGCTCCCAAGCGCCACATCACCTGCACCGCCAAAAAAGCCGAAATTACAAACAAAACACTTCCTACCCACACGTAACCCGTGCGGTGATGCCCAAACAAAGGCTTAGCATCCGACATTTGCCCGAACCACACCCTAGCCGGGGCGACAAACTGGTGCATTGCCAGCGTACCCGCCACCACAGTAGCCGGAATCGCCAACTCCTTAATCATCACGCGATTGAGCACCCCCAGCGTCAAAATCGACATCATACCCAGCCCCATCTGAAACAAACCCAGCCGGAACATAGTCACGAGGGTAACTCTCTTGATAGCAGCAGTCGCGGAATCTGTTAATCTAGAATCTGGCAAACGGTCGATCGACATAACTATTCAAATAAACACAGCATCAGCATTTATAGTAACTGATACCAGTTAAAAAATAATGCAACTGTACGCCCGTGCTGCCAACCCAGACACAATTATTTATTCCCAATCTAAAATCTAAAATTTAAAATCTAAAATCTAAAATGGTATGATATATCGCCACCAGCCACCTTTCCTCCTCCAGCTAGAAGCTCAAAAGCGATTATTCCTATGAAAATAATAGAAAATAAAGAATTGTGGATTTACGAACCGTGACAACCATTACCCTAGGACAAAAAGGCCCAGCCGTCATTCCCCTGTGCGTCGGAACTTGGGCGTGGGGCGACAAACTATTTTGGAACTACGGCAGCAACTACGGCGCCGCCGAAGTAGAAGCAGCATTCAAAACATCCCTAGATGCCGGAGTCAACTTTTTCGATACAGCCGAAGTCTACGGTAACGGCTTGTCAGAAGAATTGCTGGGACAATTTATCAAAAAAACCAGCCAACCCGTACAAATAGCCACAAAATTCGGCCCCGTACCTTGGCGAATTACCGGAAAATCAGTTTCCGAAGCCTTGAGTGCCAGCTTAAAACGCTTGCAAGTAGAACAAATAGCCCTCTATCAAGTACACTGGCCATTCAGTTTTTTACTCAGTCAAGAAACCTTGATGAATGTCTTAGCAGACGAAGTAAAACAAGGCAGAATTCAAGCAGTAGGAGTCAGCAACTATTCAGAAGAACAGATGCGCGAAGCCCACAAAATATTAGCAGCCAGAGGAGTTCCCCTAGCAACAAATCAAGTCCGTTACTCATTGCTGTCGCGACAAGTAGAAAAACAAAAAATTGTCAGTGCAGCCCGCGAATTGGGAGTCACAATTTTAGCATACAGCCCCTTAGCCCAAGGATTGCTCACCGGGAAATACAGCGCCCAAGAACAACCGACAGGAGCCCGTAAAATGGACTCCCGCTTCAGCAAAGCCGGGATTGAGAAAATCGAATTAGTCATGTCCACCTTGCGGAAAATGGGGAGAAAGCGCGATCGCACGCCCGCCCAAGTTGCCCTAAACTGGTTAATATCTCAAAACGGAGTCATCCCAATTCCCGGCGCCAAAACCGCCAAACAAGCCGAAGAAAACGCAGGCGCACTAGGCTGGACTTTAAGCCAAGATGAAGTCAACCAACTAGAACTAATGACACGTCCCTGGCTAGAATAAATAAAACTTATTCACAACCAGTCAAAAACCGGGTTTTTTCACGAAAATACACAGATTTTACCCTGCGAATTCCGTAAAAAACCCGGTGGATTTGCTCTTAATGCGTCCAGGACTCTTCTAACCTTTCTATCCGTGACATCCGTTAAATCCGCTAAAAAATCCGTTGCCGAACTTCCCTCTATCCGTGACATCCGTTAAATCCGTTAAAAAATCCGTTGCCGAACTTCCCTCTATCCGTGACATCCGTTAAATCCGTTAAAAAATCCGTTGCCGAACTTTCCTATAACTATGAAACAACTATTAACTGACTGGGGTTTCACGCGCGAAGGCTGGCGCAACAACAGCCGCGGCGAATATTTAGTATTGCTGCAAGGAGCATTACTAGCAGGATTTGCCATCTTACCAGTTTATCAACTGCCGGGATTCAAAATTCAATCAACTCAATTAATTTATCTTACCTGGTTTCTGGCAGCTATGCTCGGTTTTGGTGCATTAATTTTAATCGTCAAAGGATTGATAGACTTAGGAAAAAACCTCACACCTTTACCCTATCCCATAGAAAACGGAGAATTAATCCAAACAGGAATTTACAGCATAGTGCGGCATCCATTATACAGCGGCTTAATTTTAGCAGCTTTCGGTTGGACAATTTTTCAAATGAGCATATCGCACTTAATAGCTACTGCAATTTTACTGATATTTTTTGATATCAAAGCCAATCGCGAAGAAACCTGGTTGAGTGAAAAATATCCCGACTATTCAGAATATCGCCAGCGAGTCAAAAAACTCATTCCCGGAATTTATTAAAAGTTTTAGATTGCGGTTTGAATCAAGCGTTCTATGATATACTCGACGATCACAGGCTGTAGCATTAAAGTTGTTGGTGCGTGATCGTTGAGCGATCGCCGATCTTCGATGAGCGATCGCCCCGCCAGCGCCTCCAATGCTTCCATCAGGTCGCGTCCAGAAACTTTGGGCAAAATTTCAGCTTTTAGCTTCGCAGGAGTCGCTGCTTCTTGATTCATGGCCAACCAGTACATGATTTGTTGTTGCAGGGGGGACAGGCGATCGAACTGGCGATCGAGCAAATCCCACAAATCGCTAAAAACAGTATTTCCTTGCAATAAAAATCTCTGAATATCACCGCCAAAAAGTGTTTGAATAGTCGTGGCTGCAATTTTGATCGCCAGGGGATTGCCGCCAAAGTAGTTGACAATATCTCTACTTTGTAGTAGCGTTGCCTTTAATCCTTTATCGGCGAGGATTTGCTGGCATACAGGCGGTGAAAGGCCGCAGAGTTTGAGCGATCGCACCGGCAAATTTTCGCCCGATCGCACAGCGAACCCGCCCGGTTGTTCTCTTCCGGTTAAAATCAAACAACTTTGGTGCGATTCGTCAGCAATGCGCGCAATTAACAGTCCATAATCTTCATAGCCTTGTTGGTATTGTCCGCTGCGATTTCCCCCTTGCAAAATCGACTCCAAATTGTCGAGAATTAACAAACAGCGTTTTTGTCGCAACTGTTCCATGAGAGCAGAAACAGAGTTATTTGTTGTCGCTGATGAATTAGTTAAAATCGGTAAAATATTGCTGAGGATAACATCTAATCGCGGTGCTTGCTGCAAGCTGCGCCAAATCACAAATTGAAATTGAGATTGAATTTGCTGAGCGAGTTTGACAGACAGAGAAGTTTTGCCGATACCGCCAATGCCAAAAATACCGATCGCACGGGTAGAATTGCCACTAATCCAAGTTTCTAATGTTTCGAGTTCCTGTTGGCGGTTGTAAAATTGCGAAACATCGATCGCTTCTCCCCAATCTTGGATGCAGTTATTTGGTGCGCTGCCATGCTGGTAGCGGCGCAAGACTGCTTGAAGATTTTGCTTTGAGACTTTTTCACCGATGATTTGAGAGATAGTTCGCCACAAATGCGAACCGACTTGTTTAATATAATCGTGTTCGTAAAGTAAGCGATCGGCTATTTCTTGATAAGAATGTCCTTCCCAAGTTTCCAGAAAGACGAGGGATTGAACGTCATTGAGTTTTTGCTTTTTATTGGCGGATTGTAACAAAATGTCGATTAGGGCGATCGCCTCTTGTCCTTTCATAGTTTGTCATATTGATTTATTCAGTAGATTTACCGATTATTCTGAGTGGGGGTTCTTTTTCAGGATAGAAAACAAATTTATTGAATTAACCGCAAGGTAGTCCATTTTATATTCGGCGGTTGAAACCGCGTCTATACGAACGAAGTCCGCCTTCGCGGACTGAGAAATAAGGGGGATATTTAAACCGGATTTGGGATAAGGTGAAATCTCAAATCGATCGGGGAATTTACGTAAGTTTACAAAAGAGAGTTACTTTTTCTCACCGGCAGGGCGATCGGAGTGATTTATTCTTTGAATTAAGGCAGAAAAAAATCTGTTAAGACTGTTCGGATTTAAACCGCAGATATGCAGCATAAGCCGACTAGGAAGAATGTTGTACCGCTGGTGGCTGCAATCATCAAATAACGTGTGAGTTTTCATAGTCGTATTTATTGAAGGAGTATTTAATCATGAGTTGGTTCAGTGAAACAGTTGATTCTGTGAGTGATGCTTTATCTGAGGTAGATCCTACTAATCCAAATAGTGCCGTAAGTGATGCACTGAGGGCAGTAGATCCAACATTACTTGTTGGTGATACAGAAGCTTTGTTGGAACCAATGGCAATGCCTCTCGCTCAGCAATGGAAATCAGACCATCCTGCTGCACAGTCAGATTCGCAATCAGACATTGATGATTGCGTTACAGTTGTTGCTTCAGGACTGGTAGCGGCAGGAGCTGCGATGGGTTCTTCAGCAGCAGGAGTAGGGGCAATTATTGGGGCAGCTATTGGAGCAGGTGCGGGAATTCCTGCTGCGAGACTCGCTTGTAGACGCATTTTTGAGTAAGCTCTTCTACATTTCTCCTTTTGGTGTTGTCAATTTCTGGTTGTGTGGAAGCAAAGACTATTCAAATAAAATTGGGCGATCGTAGATGAGGTTCAACTGCGATCGCTCTTTCCCCTAGCTCAACAATTTACCAACTTACAAACCTTTACAAAAGCCTGTCACTTTTTCTCACCGGCAGGGCGATATGGTTTGAGTTTTGATTGAAAAGATAGAGAAAAAAATGACTAACACCCAATCATGAATTACTGTGAGGTTTAGAAATATGGCAAAAAGATTTCAACTTTTAACTACCTTTATGGTAACAGCTACTTTATACGCTACAGGGTTTTCATTGACCCTTGAGAGCGCTTATGCTGGTTGTAACAGTGGCTTAGGAAGACTCGATCCAACTTGTCCGGGGCGTCCATTAGGTCGTCCATCAAACGGTGGTACAGCTCCAAGCAAAATTCCAACGCAAGTTGATACAAGGCCTGTAAACAGGCAATGTCCGGGAACGTATTCAAAAGAAGCTTTTCGCGGTGGTACTGGCAATGTGGCTTTCTTTAATGAGTGGAGTACACCAGTGACTGTTGTTCTCTACCACCCAAGCAATGGACAAATTTTTAACCGCTATACCGTGCCACCAAAACAGAATAACTTCCTTGGTAACAATGTGATAATTGGAGATGACTGGGGAGTTTGCTTTGAAAATAAACCCGGTTCCTCTGGTGTTGTCAATAATGCTGGGTCGATCTCTGATTATAATCCTAACTGGCAGGGCAATACCCTATTCATGATTCAGAACCCTCGTATTAGATAGTAAGTAGTTGCATCATTTCGCACAGGCTAACAATTTGGTTGCAAGTGAGATCGCCCTTTCCCCTAGCTCCAAAATTTACCAACTTACAAAGCTTGACAAAAGCCGGTCACTTTTTCTCACCGACAGGGCGATCAGGTTTTGGTTATAATGCAGACAGGTAACGATCGATCGACACAACTATTCTGATAATAGACTTATGAGCACTCAAATCGAATTTAAGGTTGCTGCCCCGCCATTTCGTTGGGATGAAGCTGGTGGCATCCGCATTGGTGACAGCCGCGTTACCCTCGATAGCTTGTTAGCAGCATACCATCATGGTTCTACACCTGAAGAAATTGCGGTTCAGTATTCTGTTCTCCATTTAGAGGAAATATACGCAGCGATCGCTTACTATCTCAGCCATCGTCAGAAAATAGATAACTACTTAGATCAACGTCGCCAGAAAGCTCAACAACAGCACAGTCAATTTGTGCAGCAGTATAACTTGGCTAATCTCAGGCAGCGCTTGAGCGATCGCGATCGGAATCAAGGAGAATTCATAGCCAATGCGTCTATTAACTGATGAGAACTTCAACGGTTCGATATTGCGAGGCTTAATCAGACGCTTACCAGACTTAGATGTTGTTCGCATTCAAGATGTAGGTTTAATCCATGCAGACGATCCTACTATCTTAGAATGGGCAGCCAATGAGGGGCGTATTTTACTTACCCATGATGTGGCGACAATTACCGGCTACGCCTACGAGCGAATTCAAAACAGGTTGCCCATGCCCGGAGTTGTTGAAGTTATTGCAACGGCTTCGATCGGGCTGGTCATTGATGACTTGTATTTATTCGTTTGTTGCAGTCAGCCCGACGAATATGAAGGCCAGATTCTTTTTATTCCCTTTCCTTAATTCCTACGCCAAAACTTAACACTGCGTTGGTGCGGTAGGTCAAGCTGCTAGCTATTAGAATGTCGATCGCACCTAGTCACTTGTTCATCTCCTCACCAAATAACGGGAAATGAAGGCTGCAAGTGCGATCGCCCTCTCCCCTAACCAATGACTGATGACTAATGATTTTCATTCCTGCCGCGTACCATCAGGCATCACCGCGCCCTTTAAATTCGCCCCCGTCAAATTTGTCTCCAACAGCAAAGCATTCCTCAAATTAGCACCCTGCAAATTAGCACCTTCCAGATTAGCCATCCACAGATTAGCACCCTCCAAATTCGCCCCCGCCAAGTCAGCATTAACGAGAAAAACACCTTTCATAAAAGCACCTGCTAAATTAGCATTTTTTAAGTTACTCCCTCCCAAATAAGCATCCTCTAAAAAAGCATTTTCTAAATTACTTTCCTCCAAATTTGCCCCTACCAAATTGCTGCTGATCAGGTAAACACCAGCCAAGTTGGCCTGTTTCAAGTTAGCATTGACCAAATTCGCACTCCACAAATTGGCATTATTCAGGTTGGCATTTTCTAAATTGACGCCTTCGAGAAAAACTGCACTCAAATTAGCCCCAGAGAGATTGCAGCCTCGACATTATCTGGTAACAAGCAATTGTCGGACTTGATGCTTGACTGAGGAACCGTTGGCTGCGAAAATTATTAAACCTGTAGTTACTAAGCCGATCGCACAAAAAGTCGCCATCCCGATCGCACTTACAATCTTTCTTTGTGTCATAGCTCGAAAATCTGCTACTTGTATAAAAATATACGCATAATTTCTAGTGTTGGCGATCGAGTTTTATCCCGATCTTCTCTTCCCTTATGAAAAAAAAATTAAAACTTAAATTCCTGACGATCGCACTTATTGCAAGCTTAGCAATAATCGGTGTCGGGTGCGATCGCCTTTTCAAAAAACCCTTTCAACTCCCCCCATCAGCCAAACAAGAACCCTGGCCCGTACAAACAGGCCTCCGAGTCAACATCCTCCGCGACAACATCCCAACAGTCAACCGCATAGTTTTAGTCCCCGACGAAGCCACATTCTTAGCAGCAATCCAAAAATGGAATCTCAAAGGAAACTGGCCCATTCTCATCGAAGACAAAAAATACACGCCGATGTTTTTGCAGCGCTTCCAACCCGAAGAAATCATCCGTTTGCCGAGCATCAAACAGCAACTCCCAAAAGGTCAAAAACTCCAACAATTAATGCTCAACAGCGCAGCAGCAGCCTGGAATGCCACGGATACTAAAACCTTAAAAGCAAAATGGACTGAGCTGGGCTGGGAACCCCCAGGAGTAGTAATCACATCAGAAAACGACCCCGCACGTACAGCAGCAGTTGCCTTAGCAGCAGCCCGCGGCCAACCCTTAGTATTTCTCGAAGGTAACTTCAGAAAACCCAACGATAACCTCAATGATGCACAGTGGAAAAATCTGCAAACAGCAGTTACCAAAGCCGTCGAATCCACCGGATATTTTTACTCTCAACTCGGAGACGCGATCGACACAATCACCATTGTACGACAACTAGCAGTAAAATATCAATCCCCCAAAAACAAAGACGAACAATGGGCTGTTACCGACGGTTTGGGAAGGCATCCCAACGGCGAACGGTGGGCCGCCGCCGGCTGGATTTACGGATCAGAAGTGCGATCGATCTATCAAGCCATGTGTGCCATATTTCTCGACAGCCAAACAGCCATGCTTTATGACAGCTACCCAAAAGAAGGAAATTGGGGAAAATACGAAATGGAGTCAGCAGCTAGCGAACTAAAAAGCATAGGCTTGAATGTCGAATTAGTGCAGCAACCAGAAGCTAGCCTGCAAAAGTGGCGTAATTTAGCATCAAAACCGTGGACATTTGACTTAATATTGATGAATTCTAAAGGCTATCCAAAATCATTTCAAGTCGGTAACGGCGATGCTGTAGTTGACGACATACCAAAACTGCAATTTCCCGCAGCAATCCACATGATTCACAGTTGGTCAGCATCCGCTCCAGATGATGCAAATACCGTTGCCGGCAGGTGGTTGCAAAATGGCGCTTACGCATATGTTGGTAGCGTCAACGAACCTCTTTTATCTGCATTTATCCCACCTAAAATAATGGTCGATCGCCTAAAACGAGGCGCACCCTTTTTAATGGCAGCCCGCCAGCTAGAATCGCCTCCTTGGAAAGTCGCCACCATCGGCGATCCGCTAATGTCGATCGCCAAACCCAGACCCAGAATCCCGGCCGCACAACAACCAATCAAGTGATTTTAGATTTTAGATTCTAATGCAAAAAACATCTTGCAAAAATCCAAAATATCTGGAATTGCATCTGCGTTAATCCCCGTTAATCCGCTAATATCTGCGGTTTTCCGTGTGAATTCAAAAACCGTATCGTGGAATAAATATAAAAGTCTTCAATTTTTCAATATAGTGAGCATATAATAATATCGAATCTACTGAGTTTCTTAATTTGTCATTTAAGCCCCTCATCTGTTCCAAACAATCAGCCATAAAATACATCTTAATTAACATCATTCCCCCAAAAAACATAACTATATGCTCGCGCTCTCAAACACCCGATTCATCATTCATTCCCAATTCTTCAATTCTTCAATCTAAAATCCAAAATCTAAAATCGCATAGCTTGTCAATTCCCCTAAAATCACTCAAAATGAGAATAAGAAATAAACTGTAATATTTATCTAACTTCTCAAAGAAGAATTAACCGTTCAATGACAGCCACCCCTCCTGTGGATCTGCCGCCACCTGATCCAACCGCAGAAACTCCCGAAGCCTCCCGCCTCAGCCCGCTGTTCAACCGTCTGCACCTTAGCCCGGAAACCCTCCTGCTCATCCTCTCCCTAGTCATAGGGGGAGTTACGGGCGCAGGCGTCGTCACCTTTCACTACCTGATCCACTTCATCCACAGCCTGATGCTGGAAGACTTCATGGGCGCGATCGCCTCGAAAGGCCCTTGGACGCTAGCCTGCATTCCCACCCTGGGCGGAGTCATCATCGGGCTGATGCGCTGGCGGTTTCGGGATTTTGGCCCGAATATGTCATCGTTAATTGCAGCCACCCGCGGCCTGCAAGAACTCTCCCCCCTCAAACCCATCACCAAAATGGTGGCCGCCTCAGTATCCCTCGGCACCGGCGCATCCCTCGGCCCGGAAGCCCCCAGCGTCGAAATCGGCGCCAACTTCGGAATGCTGCTGGCTCAAGTCTTGCAGCTCTCCCCAGAACGGCAGCGCTTGCTCCTCGGCGCGGGAGCTGCAGCAGGTTTATCCGCCGGGTTTAACTCTCCCATCGCCGGAGTGTTTTTTGCCCTAGAAGTCGTGCTCGGCAGCACCTTCGCCACTTCCTCAGTCAGCGTTGTCTTGCTCTCTGCCGTAGTTTCGGCGCTGATCGCTCAAATTTGTTTGGGAGCTCAGCCGGCCTTTGCTTTGCCTGTCTACGATGTCCGTAGCCCGCTAGAACTGCCTCTGTACATGGGATTGGGACTTTTGGCGAGCTGTGTGTCCCTAGCTTATACAGAAGCAATTCAATTGACCGATCGCTGTTTTCAAGGAAAAATCCGAGGATTTGGTTGGCTCGGACGACTGCCCCGCCCGTTTCATCCGATCCTCGGCGGCGCGATTGTCGGTTTAGTCGCTTTGCAGTTTCCTCAAGTTTTGGGCGTAGGCTACGAAACAGTTGAGGCCATGCTGCAAGATGTGAAATTTTCCTTGCCTTTGCTGTTGTTGCTGCTATTGGTCAAACTGGCGGTGACAGCAATCAGCCTCGGTAGCGGTTTGGTGGGGGGGATATTCGCTCCGGCGATGTTTTTGGGAGCTTGTCTGGGTTCGGCTTACGGCATCTTTTTGGAAATGATCCCGGCATTGAGCGATCAAGTTGCAGGCCCTGCTGCCTACGCAATGGTGGGAATGGCCGCCATCCTCGCCGGCAGCGCCAAAGCACCGCTGACAGCCATTTTGTTGATGTTTGAATTAACCCGCGATTACAGGATTGTGTTGCCTTTGATGGCTGCAGTCGGATTGAGCGTTTGGCTGGTGGAGTTTGTCAACCGCCGATCGACCACTCACAGCCTTAACCTGCACCAAATGGGCGTAGATGTCGCTGTCAATTCCCCGATCGCAGCCAGAGAGCAGTTGCAGGATTGGGAAGATGCTCTGGGCGATCGGATCGTCACAGAGTTGATTTCTTGCCCGCTCCCCATTGACGGCGAACACAGTATTGATCGACCAGAACCCACCGACGCCCCAGTGCTAGCCCTCGCTAATTCACATTCTTCCGAAAAAGTCAACCCCAATAAAGAATAAAAAACAGCGTGACAGCAGAAACAGACGAAGAACGGGAGAATTGAGAATTCTTCCCTCTGCGTTCTCTGCGCCCTCTGTGGTTAATTCCTGTTCCTTCAGATTTCAGCTAAAATAACCAAATATTATTAACAATAGGCAGAGAGGGGCTTCGGTGGCAGGAAACGAGGCAACTGCAAAAAACAAAAGTCAAAAAATACCCGGAAAAACCCCCTTGGGTTCCACTCATTACAGCTTGTTAGGGCTGCATCCTTCAGCCTCAGTAATCGAAATTCGGCGATCGTACCGGGAACTGAGCAAACTCTACCATCCCGATACCACCGAGCTGCCGCCCTCCGTCGCCACCGCCAAATTTCAGCAACTCAACAATGCCTACGCCACCCTCAGCAACCCAGAACGTCGCCTCGCCTACGACCTCAAAATAGGCTATTCTCGCCTGAACGTGATTGGGCCGCCCCCAGGCTTCGAGACTCCGGTTTCCGGCTCCGGCAAAAAAACTTCCAACTCCGCTTACCTAGATCCCACGGATCGACCTCTTTCTCCAGGAGAAATGTTCGCCCTGTTGATCATGGGAGCTACCTTAATCGGATGTTTGGTACTGGCGATCACGATCGGCTTAATTCGCGGCAATTAAAGCCTCAAACCCCAAATCTCCAATCTAAAGTCGGAAATCCTCAATCGAAAATCCCCAATCTCAAATCTAAAATCTCAAATCTAAAATCCCATGACTCTTCCTTCCGCTGACACTCCTTTGTACAACCATCCACTCCCGGAAATCGAGCAGTGGCTAAAAAGCCGCGGCTGCCAGCAAGATCGGCGAGAACTCCACTGCTGGCAGATCGAGCAACTTACATGGAAAGCAGAACTCTCCCTCGATCTTGACCAACTCACCATCCGCTACATCGATGCTG
Organism: Microcoleus sp. N9_A1; assembly: GCF_036701795.1. NCBI lineage: Bacteria > Bacillati > Cyanobacteriota > Cyanophyceae > Oscillatoriales > Microcoleaceae > Microcoleus > Microcoleus sp. N9_A1. The sequence goes on along the minus strand of NZ_JAUBRI010000016.1, from coordinate 45,653 downwards.
GAGCCGACGGCCAAGACATTCAGCGAGCATTCAAATACTCGCTCTCACGTCAGGACATTGAAGCTGCCGTTTTCTCCGGCCCCTAATTTGATTTTAGATTGGCGATTTTAGATTTTAGATTGAGAAATACATTTCAGAATCTACCTACTTGGCAACTGAAAAATTCATCTAAAATCCCAAATCTAAAATCCCAAATCGTTAGACTTTGCCAAATCGGCGGTTACGTTGCTGATAAGTAGACAAAGCGCGGTGAAACTCTGATCGATCAAAATCCGGCCACAGCGTCTCAGTAATGTAAATTTCCGCATAAGCCATTTGCCATAGTAAAAAATTGCTCAACCGCATTTCCCCACTCGTCCGGATCAGCAAATCCGGGTCACAAACATCAGCAGTATACAAATAGCGTTTAAATAAAACCTCATCAATCTCCTCCGGCTGCAACTTGCCCTCTTTCACCTGAGTGGCGATCGCCCGACAAGCCTGTACAATCTCCTGGCGGCCGCCGTAATTCGTCGCCACCCGAAACAGAATCCCACGATTGTGCTGAGTTGCCGTCACAGAACGCTCGATTTCCGCCTGCAAAGACTTCGGCAAAGCCTGCAAATTCCCCATAAATTGAATTTGCACATCCTCGTCCACCATCTCCCGCAATTCTTGCCGCAGCTTCCCCTCAAACAAACTCATCAAAAAATCCACCTCCCCGGCCGGCCGCCCCCAATTCTCCGTCGAAAAAGCATAGGCCGTTAAAGCTGGAATCCCCCAATCTTTGCAGCAGCGCAGCAATTCCTTGAGAGCGCTAGCTCCTCGGCGGTGGCCCGCAATCCGCGGCAACCCCTTATTCTTAGCCCAGCGCCCGTTCCCGTCCATAATCACTGCGATGTGCTTAGGCAGTAGTTCTAGTTGTAGATCCGCAGGCAACTTTTCCAAGCAAATTCCTTGACTCATGGTTTCTCCCGATTACCCGACTAACGGCGCAGTATCCGCTTTAATAGCGTCACTCCCTTCAATCCTATCTGCCGTCCGAAATTGCCGATCGGAATTGGAGCCACAGCTCTTTCTCCCTCGGACGGAAACAGCTTTGCTTCCAGCAATTCCTTAAGTTTGTTGCTAGTCAAAGGTCGATTTAAAATTCCCATCTGCGCCAGAGAAATAGAACCCGTTTCCTCCGACACCACCACGCACACGCAAGCTTGCACCCGTTCCGTAATCCCCATCGCAGCCCGGTGGCGGGTTCCCAACTGCCGCGACGCAGTGCGATCGGACAAAGGCAAAATTACCCCCGCCGACACGATCCGCGAACCTCGAATCAAAACAGCTCCGTCGTGCAGCAAAGTTTGCGGCTGAAAGATTGTCTGCAACAATTCTTTAGAAACTTCAGCATTTAGCTTGAGTCCCGGCACCGAAAAATCTCGATCGTCGATCGGAGAATCTGTTTCTATAATTAGTAAAGCGCCCGTGCGGTTTTGCGAAAGTTCTTTTACTGCGTCCACAATTTCATCTATTACGCTGTCCGGTTCGGGATTTGGTCGGCGATCGCGTCCAAACAATTGCCGAAATTCCCCCCGACCCAATTGTTCCAGAAATCGGCGAAACTCCGATTGCAATATTACCGCCATTGCCACAGCCGAACCAGTCACCAAGCTGTTGAGGGCAACGTGCAACAGCCTCAATCCAGCCCAGTTGCTCACCGCCGCCGCCAGCATCAAAATGATAAATCCCCGTACCATCCACAGCGTTCTGCGCTCGCCAACAATGACGAGCACCAAATACGCAAGGGCAAAAACCAGTCCAATATCGATCCCTTGAATCAATAAGGACTGAACCAGGGCCAAGTCAAAGCCAGATTGTTGATTGTTCATGGTTCATCGAACGCTACCGCCTGTGAACCGCGAACCGTGATGCACTCGAACCCGTGAACCATGAACAGTTGTTATAAGGAATATGCTGAAAATCCCCGTGTTTTTAGACAGGGGAGTGTCAATCCAATCGTGTGACTGAACAAGGCAAAAGTTAAAAGTGAAAAGGCAATCATCACTAAGTAAACATGGATTGTCTTTCTTTTAACTTTTAACTTTTAACTTTTAACTTCTAAGTTTTTACTTTTGAACTCCGAGTCGTTCAGGAAGGCGATCGAGCCTCAGCAAATCCTGGTAAGTTTCCCGCTGTAAAATCGTGTTAACTTCCCCATTTTTCACTAAAACCGCTGCCGGTCGGGGTACTCGGTTGTAGTTAGAAGACATACTGTAATTGTATGCTCCTGTCGCCGTAACGGCGAGAATATCTCCGGCGTGACACTCTGGCAATTTAGCATCTTTAATCAGAACATCGCCTGACTCGCAGTGTTTTCCAGCAATTGTCACTGTTTCCGTTAAGGGATCGCGCATTTTGCCGGCTGCGAGGATTCGATACACTGATTGATAGGTAATAGGACGCGGATTGTCCGACATCCCCCCATCCACAGCTAAATACGTCCGCATTCCCGGAATGACTTTTTGAGAGCCAACGGTATAAGCAGTGACGCAGGCTGTACCGACGAGCGATCGCCCCGGTTCGCAAAGCAATTTCGGTAATGGCAATTGCTGCAGCTCGCAAGCTGCTACCACTGCGGTGCAAATTGTCCGAGCCCAATCGTCAATGCTAGGAGGATCGTCCGTCTCAGTATAGCGAATGCCCAACCCGCCGCCAATATTAATTTCTGTCGCAGGCAAACCATAACTTTGTGCTTTTGTCAAGGCCTGAATTATGACCTCGGCTAAGTCGTCGTGGGGTTGCAGTTCAAAAATCTGAGAGCCGATGTGAGCGTGCACTCCCACACAATATAAGGACGGCTGTTCGCTGATGAACTTAAATACTCGATCGAGCGAATTGGGATCGAAGCCAAATTTACTGTCGATTTGACCAGTCTGAATGTACTCGTGGGTGTGACACTCAATTCCAGGAGTAAACCGCACCATAACTCGTGTCGGCCCGCCTGTTTTACTGGTGACACCCAATTTCCCCAACTCAGAAAGAGTTTCTAAATCCTGCCAATTGTCGGCTACGGTAATGCAGCCGCTTTCGACAGCTAGCTGTAATTCCTCGCGGGATTTGTTGTTACCGTGGAAATAGATTTTGTCAGGGCTAACGCCAGCTTGCAGTGCAGTGTAGATTTCCCCTGCAGATACTACATCTATTCCTAAACCTTCGGAAGCTGCGATCGCGCAAACCGCCAAACAACTCCAAGCTTTAGAAGCATAGAGCACTTGAGTTTCGCCCGGATAGTAACGTGCAAAAGCATCCCGGTACTGGGTGCAAGCCGCCCGCAGCGTTTCTTCGTCTAAAATGTACAGTGGCGAGCCAAATTGCTCCACCAAAGCTGTCACTTCGCAGCCTCCGATTTCCAGCCGGTCTCGGCTGTTAACGCGGGCTGTCAGCGGTAAAAGTTCTTGATTGGGCGATAGACTTGAGAGAGCCTCTTGAGACTCTGACAGGTACTGAAGTCCAGATTCCACCCTGAGAGATTGAGTTGATACCATCGGCGCAATAACTATCCTTGGTGATTATTTATTTTTCAGAAGTCCTTAGCCGGCAGCGAACAGTCGCTGCTGTAGACTAATGTTTTGAGACTGATTAGCAATTACTCGACAATAGCAAAAAAAAACTAATCGCTACTTTATTTTCTAGTGTACAATTTACTGCCGTGCGTTTTCTAGAAATTAAACAGATCGCCGCCGAACACCTCAACAGTGCGGTCGAGCTCGATCGCCTCTGTTTTGGCGGACTTTGGACGATCGAAGGCTACAGACGCGAGTTAGACAGTCCTAACAGCGATTTATTGGGTTTGTGGGCATCGGAAACAGCAGACTGCGCCTCAGAAAAATTGGACAGCGAACTCGATCCTTTTGATATTTTCTCCCCTCAAAACCGGGCGGGCACCGGGGCACCGCCCCTACAGACAACCCAAACGCTCATCGGTTTGGGTTGTCTGTGGGCAATTTTAGAAGAAGCTCATATTACAATTTTGGCGATCGATCCGCGCTTTCAAGGTCAGGGTTTGGGACAAGCTCTGCTTTGGGTTTTGCTAACATCGGCAAACCGCAGACAATTAGAACGGGCAACTTTAGAAGTGCGAGCATCTAATTCGATCGCACTGTCTCTGTACAAAAAATTTGGCTTTAAAGAGGCAGGACGGCGCAAGCGATACTACGCAGATACAGGAGAAGATGCTGTAATTATGTGGCGCAGCGGCATTGAAAAACCCGAATTTCAGAAGTATTTGGGGGTTGAAAAAGTGCAAATTTGCGATCGGCTGCATCAGAAAAACTGGCATTTGGCGATCGATAGTTTTGAGCTTTGAATGTAAAATGATGGCGTCGCAACCGCATTTGAAAGTTAAATTGGAAAGTATCATGTTTGTATGTGAGCAAAAGAGAGGGTTTTGATGTTTCATCTAAAGTATCCAACACAGCAAAGTGAACCGCCGCTTTCTCCCAGGGAAACGCTGCTCACGATTTCTGGCTATTGAGGATATGACAATTCCGATATTTGTTTATTGTTGAGCGCAGAATCGTAAAGCCTAACTTCATCAATAAAGCCTTGAAAGGCATTCCCGGAAGGATGATTTCCAATTGTAATCGGACGTTCTGAAGCTTGAAGCGTACCGCTAGTTGCTACTGAGTTTGCCAGTTGACCGTTGATGTAAATCAAAAGATTTTGACCGTTAAAAACACCGACGACATGAGTCCAAACACCTGTGGTAGCTGCTGCTGAAACCTTGACTGGAGTTCCCCACGTTCCACCAGGAAACGCTACTGTAAAAACGAACTTCCCATCTTCAATCAACAGCATATACGAGTCCTTTGCATACCACTTGTTTACAATAGTTTGTAATCCAGAAATTCGTAAAGGTTTGACCCAAGCTACAACGGTCATCTGATTTGTAAAGTTGAACCTAGATTGAGAGGGAATTTCAATCAAGTCATCAACACCATCAAAGTATCCTGAATATCCAAAACGTCCGTTTGCACAGGTAACGCCCCGAATGCTCGTTCCCTGTACTAAATTATCTAATTCATCGGGAAGCAGCGGTTTCCCCACACCTTGACATAAGTCGAAATTCCAGTAGGCCACTAGAGAAGATTTTACCTGATTAATACCCGTCAGTTTGGTATCCTCAGTAACCTGTTTAGGACTGGCAATTATTTCAGCTTTTTGACTGCTGAAACCGATCAAATTCGTGCCAATGACAGCGAAAACACCAAGGGTAGCTAACCCTACTACACGAACAGCTATCATGGGTTTCATGGCACGACCTAGAGTTTCTAACCAAGTGGCATTACCGACAACATCAATCGGCCTCAGTGCTGCCAAAGCAACAGCCGCATCGGCATAGCGATTTTTCAGATTTGGTTCCACCATTTTGGTCAGCCACTCAACAAAGCGCGGCTTCAGTTTGGGAACTAATTTCTTGAACTCAAACCGATAGTTGTCATCAATTAACTTGCCAACATCAACAGAACGACTACCAGTCAATAAACAAATCAGCGTTGCCCCTAAACTATATAAATCTGACGCTTCCGTCAAAGAACGACCAAACTGTTCTTCTGGCGGCATAAAACCCACCGTTCCCGCTGCGACGCTGCTAAGCGCCATTTCCCCACCCCGAATACGGGCAAAACCAAAATCAATTAGATAGGCATTTAATTGCTTGTCCACCAAAATATTCTCTGGTTTAATATCTCGATGAATAACCGGAGGAGTCCGCTTTTGCAAGTAAACCAAAATTTCTAATACCGACACAGAAATTTGCTGAATTTCTTCAGGAGTAAAGCTGCGTCGTTCCGCTAAAGATGGCGCATTTTTATATTCCTGCACCAGACAAAAGCCCGATGAAGTTTCAAACGAATTCAGATAGCGGGGAATCCGGGGATGATTTAATTGTTGCAGCAGTTCAATTTCCCGTTGATAAGCTTTATAACCCGACCAGTCAGCACCCGCTATAGCAAAACGGAATTCTTTAGTTACTACCTGTCTCTCCTTGTTAAGGTCAGTTGCCAGGTAGATAATGCGCCCTGCTTCCCGGTTGCGTCCTAATTCTCGGATAATTTGATACCCGTGGCTGGTAAAGTCTGGATGGTTGCTCATAAGTTTAGTGGCTTCTGGGCAAAGGCTTGACTCAAATTGAGCTGGGTGTTTGGGAGTTCAACGAAGGAGCGATCGCTTTCTACGAAAAACTCGGCTACGAAACAGCCTACCGAAAAAATGTAGAAGTCACTGAAGAGAAGGTCTCGATCGCGCCCATCGAACCAATAACTTTTATTAAAAAACAGCCGTACTCTTCGGTAACTACCACTTTTGCAGCTACATGATAGCCCAAAAGATTGTGCTAGAATCCATCAATACGCAGTCGTAGGTTGGGCACAGACCGAGAAGAGCAATCTTCTTGCAGTCTAGGGGAGGTTGTAGGTCAGCCACCATTTGGGTCTTCCCAGTTGAAAGCCACCCTGCAACATGAGCCTGGAATCTGCAACCGCAGCCGAGTGCGGCAGAGCGGTGGGAGTGTCGCGCTAGAATTAGCATCACGAGTTAAAACTCGAACAAAAACGCTCGTCGTGCGAGCGTGACCTCAAAACGGGCACATAGCAGGTGGGAATAAACCATGTTTGAACGCTTCACAGAAAAAGCAATAAAAGTAATCATGTTGGCCCAGGAAGAAGCTCGCCGCCTGGGTCACAACTTCGTAGGGACAGAACAGATCCTCCTGGGTCTGATCGGAGAAGGAACCGGAGTGGCGGCGAAAGTCCTCAAATCAATGGGGGTTAACCTCAAAGATGCTCGGATTGAGGTCGAAAAAATCATCGGGCGCGGTTCGGGCTTCGTAGCAGTCGAAATTCCGTTCACCCCTCGCGCCAAGCGGGTTCTAGAACTGTCCCTCGAAGAAGCCCGCCAACTCGGACACAACTATATAGGCACCGAACACCTGCTGCTGGGCCTGATTCGCGAAGGTGAAGGAGTGGCGGCCAGAGTCCTGGAAAATCTGGGAGTAGACTTGTCTAAAGTCCGCACCCAAGTGATTCGGATGCTGGGAGAAACCGCAGAAGTCGCAGCCACTGGCGGCGGCGCTCGCACCAAAACCCCAACCCTCGACGAATTTGGAGCCAACCTGACTCAAATGGCGGTCGATGGTAAGCTTGACCCCGTAGTCGGTCGGCAAAAAGAAATCGAACGGGTAATTCAAATCCTCGGTCGCCGTACCAAAAATAACCCGGTACTGATCGGCGAACCCGGAGTCGGTAAAACTGCGATCGCCGAAGGTCTGGCCCAGCGCATCGCTAACAACGACATCCCAGACATCCTCGAAGACAAGCGCGTCGTCACCCTCGATATCGGCCTCCTCGTCGCTGGTACGAAATACCGGGGCGAATTTGAAGAGCGCCTGAAAAAAATCATGGACGAAATCCGCACGGCGGGTAACGTGATTTTGGTGATTGACGAAGTGCACACTTTGATCGGTGCAGGTGCGGCTGAAGGTGCGATCGACGCAGCGAACATCCTCAAGCCGGCTTTGGCCAGAGGCGAGCTCCAGTGTATCGGCGCTACTACCCTCGACGAGTACCGCAAGCACATCGAGCGCGACGCAGCCCTAGAACGGCGCTTCCAGCCCGTCATGGTCGGCGAACCGACTGTAGACGAGACGATCGAGATTCTCTTCGGTCTGCGGGAACGCTACGAACAGCACCACAAGCTGAAAATCTTGGACACGGCCCTGGAAGCCGCAGCCAAACTCTCTCACCGATACATCTCCGATCGCTTCCTACCAGACAAAGCAATTGACTTGGTAGACGAAGCAGGTTCGAGAGTCCGCCTGATCAACTCTCAACTTCCCCCCGCAGCCAAAGAACTTGATAAGGAACTCCGCAAAGTCCTGAAAGATAAAGACGAAGCGGTGCGTTCTCAAGACTTTGACAAAGCGGGCGAATTGCGCGATCGAGAAATGACCATCAAAGCCGAAATTCGCGCTATTTCCCAAGCCAAAAAAACCGACTCGGCGGCCCGTGGCGACACCGACCCATCGCCAGTAGTTACCGAAGAAGACATCGCTCAAATCGTGGCAAGCTGGACGGGCGTGCCGGTCAACAAACTAACTGAATCTGAGTCCGAAAAACTGCTGCACATGGAAGATACCTTGCACCAGCGTTTGATCGGCCAAGAAGAAGCAGTGAAAGCCGTTTCCCGCGCCATTCGTCGCGCTCGCGTTGGGTTGAAAAATCCCAATCGCCCGATCGCCAGTTTCATCTTCTCCGGGCCCACAGGCGTCGGCAAAACCGAATTGACCAAAGCCCTAGCCGGTTACTTCTTCGGTTCCGAAGACGCGATGATTCGGCTGGATATGTCCGAATACATGGAACGTCATACCGTCTCCAAACTTATCGGTTCGCCGCCAGGGTACGTCGGTTACAACGAAGGCGGACAACTCACAGAAGCAGTCCGCCGCCGTCCTTACACCGTCGTATTGTTCGACGAAATCGAAAAAGCCCACCCCGATGTCTTCAATATGCTTTTGCAAATATTGGAAGACGGCCGCTTAACAGATGCCAAAGGTCGCACCGTAGATTTCAAAAATACGCTGCTGATTATGACTTCCAACATCGGTTCTAAGGTGATTGAAAAAGGTGGCGGTGGCCTCGGCTTCGAGTTCAGCGACAACCAAGCCGATGCTACTTACAACCGCATTCGCTCTTTGGTTAACGAAGAACTCAAGAACTACTTCCGCCCAGAATTCCTCAACCGACTTGACGAAATTATCGTCTTCCGTCAGTTGAACAAGGAAGAAGTCAAGGAAATTGCCGTCATCATGCTCAAAGAAGTGTTCGGCCGCTTGACAGAACAGGGAATCACGATGGAAGTGACCGAGAAATTCAAAGAAAGGCTGGTAGAAGAAGGCTACAACCCCAGCTACGGAGCTCGACCCCTGCGCCGCGCTATCATGCGGTTGTTGGAAGACAGTTTGGCTGAGGAAATCCTTTCTGGCCGCATCAAAGATGGCGATACCGCTGTTGTGGATGTGGATGAAGCCGGAATTGTTAAGGTGCTGCAAGGTCAAAAGCGGGAATTGCTGCCCCAAGGTGCTGAGTAAGGTTGAGTGGCGTGCGATCGCATCGCGAGTAAAATTGTGAAATAACTAATCTCGCGATCGCAAATCACTCGAAATCCTCACATAAAAAAGGTAGAGAATTTAAATTCTCTGCCTTTTTTATGAGTTAATATCAAGAGTAGACTTATTGCATAAATTTTTGATTGATAGGGAAACCGCAGATAAACGCAGATAAACGCAGATAATTTCAAGACTGTTTGCGAATGCCTGCACTTCAAGTCTAGTAATTAACAGCGACATACTTCAATGGTAAGCTGTACTGCATTTAAATTGTGTATTTTGGGCGGGTTCGCTTGTCCAGCCAGCTCATGGTTTGATTATTTCTTGAGATGCAATTTAAATGCTGATGAGCTTAATCAGATAATTAGTGGCAACTATATAGCGAGGACTTTCATGACATCTGAAAAAAATAAGTTGGGTACAGAAGTAGCAGAAAATCCGCCTGAAACCTGGTGGCATAAAGCGTGGAAGTCACAGCGAGAAAATCTTCAGATAGTGATTATTGCTTTGACTTTAGCAATAGTGATTCGAGCGTTAATCGCGGAACCGCGCTACATACCGTCAGATTCTATGCTACCAACTTTGCACGTGGGCGATCGCGTCGTAGTCGAAAAAATCTCCTACTACCTCGAACCTCCCAAAACTGGCGACATCGTAGTATTTGCCCCTCCCGAAAAGTTGCAAGAACAAGGCTTTACCCAAGACCAAGCATTCATCAAGCGGGTAATTGGCTTACCCGGTCAAACCGTCGCCGTTAAAAAAGGTTTAGTTTATCTCAACGACAAACCCCTGGTCGAAAAATATATTGCCGAACCTCCTAAATACCAGTGGGGACCTTATCGCGTCCCAGAAAATGAATACTTTGTGATGGGAGACAACCGCAACAACAGCAACGACTCCAGCAGGTGGGGATTTTTACCTAAGCAGAACATCATCGGCCGCGCTGTAGTGCGGTTTTGGCCTCTAGAACGCATCGGGCAAGTTTGAAGTCTGTTGACTGTTGACTGTTGACTGTTGACTGTTGACATCGCAAGCCCAATGCCCAATGCCCAATGCTCCATGCCCATGCCTTATGCTGTACGGAAATTTCTACTTATTCTTGCGCCTTAAGGGGTAGGGACTTCCTCCGGCAACTGATAAAATGGTAGAAAAAGCAGCGGGCATTTCTCGCCTCGATCAAAATTAGTAGAATATTAAAAAATTAGGAAAGCTATGGGATTTTTTGATTCAGAAATTGTTCAGCAAGAAGCCAAGCTGTTGTTTGAAGACTATCAATCTCTCATCAAACTAGGTGGCAATTACGGCAAATTCGATCGCGAAGGCAAGAAAATGTTCATCGCTCAGATGGAATCAATGATGGAGCGCTACCGTATTTTTATGAAGCGCTTTGAGCTTTCTGAGGACTTCATGGCTCAGATGACTGTAGAGCAGTTAAAAACACAGCTCAATCAATTTGGTATCACGCCCCAGCAGATGTTTGAGCAAATGAACTCAACGCTGGAGCGGATGAAATCTGAGCTGGAAAAACAATCATAAGTTGACAGTTGACAGTTGACAGTTGACAGTTGACAGTTGACAGTTGACAGTTGACAGTTGACAGTTGACGGTTGACAGTTGACAGTTGACAGTTGACAGTTGGTAATTACCCATTACTTCTTTTCTCCTTGCTTATTCCTTCGCTCAACAGTTAACTGTTAATTGTTAATTGTTAACTTTTAATTCTTCCTTATTCCTTCGCTAAACAATCAACAGTCAACTTTTAACTCTTCCTTCGCTCAACTGTCAACTGTCAACTGTCAACTGTCAACTGATAATTAAGGCCGCTCAAAAGATGAAGCAGGTTTGAAATTTTCTGCGGGAACTCCCTGCAAAGCTTGGCTCATAAAATCACGCCAAACAGGGGCGACAATAGTACCGCCAGTAGCACCGTAGCTCATCGGTCTATAATTGTCATTGCCCATCCAAACAGCCACCGACAACTGTGGCACGTAACCCACAAACCAGATATCCCGTTCTGAGGAAGTTGTACCAGTTTTCCCAGCAGCCGGTCGCCCAAGTTGAGCAGCCCTTGCCGTTCCGCTGTTAATTACCCCTTGCAGGGCGCTGTTGACAGATGCGGCCGCCCAGGAATTGAGAACTAATTTGGGTTTGGGGGTATTGTCGAGCAAGACGTTGCCGCTGCTGTCAGTGACTTGCACGATAAATGTGGTGTCAGAATGCCAGCCGTTGTTCGCGAAGGTAGCAAAAGCTCCGGCCATTTCTAAAGGAGTCAGGTCAACGGCACCCAACGGCAAAGAAATCACGGGTTCCATCGGACTTCTGATGCCGAGTACGCGGCAAATCTCAATCACTTTATTCAATCCGACTTCTTGGCCAAGCTTGACGGCGGGAATGTTCAGAGATACTTCCAAAGCTCTGCGGATGCTGACGGCACCGGAGAAGCCGCCGCCGTAGTTTTGAGGGTAGTAGTAGCCGTCGCCGTCGCGGTAGCCGACAGGGGAGTCGTAGACAACTGAATCCGGGGTGTATTTGCCGCTAGCAAAGGCAGCGTAGTAGATAAAAGGCTTAAAAGAAGATCCGGGCTGGCGGCGTGCTTGAATGGCGCGGTTGAACTGGCTCTTTTCGTAATCGACGCCGCCCACCATTGCTTTGACGAAGTGGGTGCGGGGATCGACGGCGGCTAGGGCAATTTGACCTTCGTCGCGATCGTAAAACAGGCCTTGGTAGTAAAGCCGATTGTGCCACGCTTTGACTGTTTCTTCGGCTATGCGCTGCATTTTGAGGTCGATCGTGGTTTGAACGCGCATTCCTCCCTTAACCACGGCATCTCGCCCGAAACGCCTTGTCAGTTCCTGGACTACGGCTTGCGTGACGTAAGGAACTTGAGAGCCGCCAAAGGAGGTAATTTTGCCGAGCTTAATTTTTTGCGATCGGGCGGTATCCGCTTCCGCCACCGTAATCCATTTGAGATCTTTCATCCGGTTTAAAACGATTTCCTGCCGCTCTTTTGCCAACTTGTAATTGACAAAAGGACTGTATTCTTCGGGGGCGGAAATTAAGCCGGCGAGCATCGCTGCTTCTGAAAGAGTCAAATTATTGGCTGACTTGTTGAAATAGCTTCGAGAGGCTGTCTCTACGCCGTACAAGTTGTGACCTAAGTAGATTTGATTCAGATATAGTTGCAGAATTTGGTCTTTGTTGAGTATTTGCTCTAAGCGGATAGACATTACCGCTTCAGCTACTTTGCGACTAAATTTTGACTGCGGAGAAAGAAACAGGTTCTTGACTAGCTGCATAGTCATAGTCGAGCCGCCTTCAACGGTTCTACCTTTCTCTAGGTTGACTATGAGGGCTCGGGCTATCCCGCCGGGGTTGATGCCTTTGTGAGTAAAGAAGTTGCTATCTTCGATCGCCAGAACAGCTCGTTTCAGATTCGGGGATATTTGCTCAAGGGGTACGACATCCCGGTTGGCTTCGTCGTGGATGCTGGCTAGGGGCTTGCCGTTGATGTCATAAATGTGGGTAGTTTCTGTAGGAGAGTAGGTTTGCAAGATCCGAACATCTGGCAAATTGCGGAAGCTGATCGCTAAGCCAACCAGTCCACCAGCGACTACGGAACTGGCAAGCATTGTCATGCTGAGTATAGTTCCGGCGGTCACTTTGCTGACTGACTGAACAAACTCGAATACAGGGGCTGAGTTTTCCGTATGTTTGCGGACTGCGTTAGTTGACACGTGGATTTCACTTCCTCACTCGATTTTGGGGTTAAGACTTGTAATTTTAGATGCGAACTCTGGAGGCTGTCAGTCGATTTTAGATTTTAGATACTTCGGCTTCGCTTATTACCAGTTTTAGATTTTAGATTTACTTGCGGCAGATGAATTTGGGAGTTTGAACTCTTTGTCTAAAATTTGGGGCTCGCCGCGACTGTTGTCGGGGGCACGGTAGGTGTTTTTGGGCGGGGTTAGCCAAGAAAAGCAGGGTCGCTTTGGGATTATGGTAGCTTGTTAAGTGTGTTTGTATGCGTGAATCAGTGAGTTTAACTGATTCCGCTGCAAGGCCGGCAAAATATTATGGTTTCCGATCGCTCCCCTATGATAACTCCTAACCTTTCAGCGCTTTACCGCGGCATCAGCGAGATTTTTCCCGATCGACCTGATTCTAGCAACCCTGACGAAAATCTGGCCGAATTGCTGACAAAAGTCGATCGCCCGTTGCGAGTCAAACTCGGAATTGACCCCACAGGGAGCGAAATTCACCTGGGACACAGCATTTGCGTCCGCAAGCTGAGAGCTTTTCAGGACGCAGGACACACGGCGGTACTGCTCATCGGAGATTTTACCGCAAGAATTGGCGATCCGACAGGGAAATCTGAAGTTCGATCGCAGTTGACAGAGGAACAAGTGGCGGAAAATGCCAAGACTTATTTAGATCAAGTGCGTCGGATTCTCGATTTTGACACACCCGGACGCTTGGAAATTCGCTATAACTCCGAGTGGTTGTCCAAATTGGACTTGGCGAAGGTTTTGGAGCTGCTGAAGACCATGACGGTGCAGCAGATGCTCGCTAAAGAGGGATTTGACAACAGGATACAGCAGGAAAATGCGATTTACCTGCACGAGTTTCTGTATCCAGTAATGCAGGGTTACGATTCCGTGGCCTTGGAGGCGGATGTGGAGTTGGGGGGAACTGACCAAAAATTTAATATTGCTGTGGGGAGAGATTTGCAGCGGCATTTTGGGATGAAACCGCAGTTTGGTTTGCTGATGCCGATTTTGCTGGGGACTGACGGGGTGCAGAAGATGTCGAAGTCTTTGAATAATTATGTCGGTTTGTCTGAAGACCCGCTGACGATGTATTCTAAGTTGGAGAAAATTGCCGATAGTTCGATCGCCCAGTATTTTGAACTATTGACAGATTTGCCGTTTGATGAATTGCCAGAAAATCCGCGCGAAAAACAGAAACTTTTAGCTGTGGATGTGGTAAGTCAGTATTGGGGGAAAGCAGCGGGTGATCGGGCACAACAAGATGCAATGACTCTGATCAAAGGTGCGGCGGGACAGGCTGATGCTGTGGCGGAGTTTTCCTTGGCAAATGTCCAGTTTCCGGCTAAGTTGTTTTATATCCTTAGTGCTAGCGGGCTTTGCAAGAGCAGCGGTGATGCACGGAAGTTGATGCAGGGCGGTGGGGTGAAGTTGGAGGGCGATCGGGCTTCTGATGTTAACCTTACGTTTGAATCACCTGCAGATTTATGCGGTAAAGTTTTGCAGGTTGGGAAGAATAAGTTTGTGCGATTGATGTCTTGAATATCTTTTTTAACCGCTGATGAAGGCTGATGAACGCTGATGAACGCTGATAATCGAATTATTGTTCCTTTGGATGTCCCTAGTCAAGAAGAGGCGATCGCACTTCTGGACAAGTTACCTGATGTATCTTTCTGGAAAGTCGGTTTAGAGCTATTTGTGAGCTCCGGGCCTGGGATTTTGGAAATTTTAAAACAGCGGGAAAAGCGGATTTTTCTCGATTTGAAGTTTCACGACATTCCGAATACTGTGGCTGGTGCTTGTCGGGCTGCGGCTAAGTACAACGTGGATTTATTGACTATCCATTCTACTTGTGGTAAAGATGCTTTGAAAGCGGCACAGTTAGCTTTGGTAGAAGGGGCGGCGGCGGTTGATAAACCGACTCCTAAATTGATTGCAATTACGCTGTTGACGAGTTTGAATTCGCGACAGTTGGCTTTTGAGTTGAAAATACCTTTGGAGTTGCCAGAATATGCTTTGCACATGGCATTGTTGGCTAAGGAAACGGGTTTAGCTGGTGCTGTTTGTTCTCCACAAGAGGTGGAACAGTTAAGAAGGAGTTGCGGGGATGATTTTCTGTTAGTTTGTCCGGGGGTGCGTCCGAAATGGGCTGATGGGGGCGATCAAAAGCGATCGATGACTCCAAAAGCGGCATTTAAAGCAGGTGCTGATTATCTGGTGATAGGGCGTCCGATTACAGCTTCCGACGATCCGGTGGCGGCTTTTGCGCGGATTTGTGAAGAGATTGAATAACAATATGAATGTTTTTTAAACCGCAGGTAAATACAAATGAACACAGATAAAATTTCATCAGCGTTTATCTGTGTTTATCTGCTAATATCTACGGTTGAATATCCGACTATAGCAGTTGATTTTGCGATCGATGATGCTAACAGTCTAAATGGAAATCAGTATAGTTTATTAGCCAGATCGCCCTGTCCCGCTGAGTTAGAAACTTTGGTCGATCGCCTGTTGCAAGATTTGCCGAGTTATGCTAATCGCGTAATTGTGCGATCGGGCTTTGCTCCTAACACTTCTACACCGCCCGGTTACTTGTCCCGTCAAATAATTGTAGCAGGTCGCCCGGAGTTTGAACCGCTACCTTTAAAATTTAAAGATGTACTTCCTGAAAATGCCAGTCAAGTTTTTATTACTACATTAGAACGGCAGTATCGCGGGGGACAGCGAGTGGAGATTCAGCAATATCACTGGCTGTTTTTAACTAAAACGGAGAAGGGCTGGGAATTAGTAAAAATTGTTTCTCGGTTTAGTAGAGTGGCGGATGTTCGTCCGTTGTCGCCGCCAGAAAGTGAGAAAAGCGCAATTGCTGAGGCGATTCGTTTGTGGTTGCGAGATTGTCATGCAAAAGGAGAAGTGTAAATGGCTAAGAAGTTTACGCAGTCATAAGACAACTCGAAAACCGATTATGAAGTTGCGAGTGTCGGGCGAATAGTCGTTACGAAACGCAGCGCGGCAATAGTCGGGATAGTTGAGCCACGCACCCCCGCGCAGCAACCTGGTTCGCCGATCATTTTTAGACTTGATTAATAAATTAATATGATTTTGATAACGATTATTATTAGTATTCTCATCCCAAACCCTACCATCAGTCGGTGCTCCGTGATAGTTCTTATGTGAGGGATCAGCGCACCATTCCCAAACATTGCCGTGCATATCGTACAAACCAAAGGCATTGGGGGGAAAACTGCCTACATCTGTAGTTTGTTCTCGATACTGACTTTTTGGTGAATTACCGTTAGAATAATTGCCGCGATAGTTAACCTGATTAGTAGTAATTGTTTGACCAAAATAGAATCGTGTAGTTGTACCAGCGCGACAAGCATATTCCCATTCTGCCTCACTGGGTAAGCGATAATTACGTCCGGTCTTTTTAGATAACCTAGCACAAAATTCCACAGCATCATACCAAGAAACTTGTTCTACTGGTCGTTTAATATTTGTGAATAAATAATTTTTTTTGAAATAAGAGGGGTCTGGGTTAAGGTCAAATTGAATTCTTGGCAATTTAGCAACTGCTTTCCACTGTGCTTGTGTAATAGCATATTTTCCGCTCAGGAAAGGTTGAATTTTAACCCGATGTTGAGGTTTTTCGTTATATTGGCTTTCTGGTTCAGTTTCCGGCGCACCCATTGTGAAAGTTCCACCGGGAATAGCAATCATTTCCAAATTTACGCCATTACCCAAGTCTTCAGTAAAGGATTTCAACTGAGAAGCCTTTGGTTGAGATTTAGCTGATATTTGAGTTGGTGGTACTGGTGGTAAAGGCTGAAAAGGTTTTGCTTGTGGTGGCGCTGATATTTTAGTAGGTACTACTGGTGAAGGCTGAACAGGTTTTGATTGCGGTGGTGGCGCTGATATCTGAGTAGGTGCTACTGAGACAGGATTAAGAGCTTGCAATACTTCTGCTGCTGATTGATAACGCGCACCCACTGGAAACATTATCATTTTATCTAATACTTTACCCAAATCATTGCTGAGAGAAACTGATTTATTTCTCCATATCCATTCCATCTGCATCGGGTCAAAAAGTTCGTCAACCAAATTTCCATTTTTTTCTACCAGCAAACACCCGGTTAATAACCGAATGCAAGTTACACCAAGACTATACAAGTCACTCGCTGGAAAAACATGACCTTGCATTTGTTCCGGTGCTGCATAACCAGGAGTACCAGTCACAGTTCCCACTCTAGTCAAAACACTACCGCTCAATTCCTTGGCCACTCCAAAGTCAATCAACACTAGAGAACCGTGAGAATTTCTAATGATGTTTTCCGGCTTAATATCTCTGTGAATTACCTTTTGCTTGTGCACAAAATCTAATATCGGTAGCAATTCAGTCAGTAATTGCTTAATCTGTATTTCGCTAAACTTTCCCTGCTGCTGTAATTCTTTTAATAAATCCTCACCGTCAATAAATTCTTGTACTAGATAGAAGCGTTTATCTTGTTCAAAAAATGCCAACAAATCAGGTATTTGAGGATGTTTCCCTAAGTCTCGCAGTCTCACTGCTTCTTGTTTGAATAACTCTGTAGCTTTTTGGATGGCGGCACTCCCTTGTAGTTGCGGGAGAAATTGTTTTATTACACAGATTGTATCGAGTCGGTGTTCGTCTACCGCTTTGAATGTACGGCCGAAACCTCCTTCGGAAATGTATTTTACTGCTCGGTATCTGTCTCCGAGTAGCAGTTTGTTTCCGCATTTTTGGCAGAATTTTGTGATGGGTGGGTTTTGATGCTGGCAGTCGGGATTAAGGCATTGACTCATAAAAATTTTGGGGTTTTAATATTTTAAGATTAACATAATTTACGCATTCAGGAATATTGTCTGTCATTGCGAGGAACGAAGCAATCGCCAAGACTAAGATTGCTTCGTTCCTCGCAATGACAATTTTGTAAGCAATGACAATTCTGTCGCGTGGTGGGGGCGGGTTTATGAGTTTGTTGGTTTATTCAGAGATTTTTGGTGAACCCGCCCCTACAAGTATTAGACCTCTTGCAAAAATCCGAAAATACCCTGAAACCATCTGCGTCAATCGGTGTTTATCTGCCCTTCATCTGCGGTTGCTCTATGACTCGAAGATTTCTGCAAGAGGTCTATTGGGGTTGACTGGAGATGATATTAGGCGTAATTTTTGATTATATTACTGTTTTAAATTCATCCAATTTCGCTTTTACTGCCTGCATATCTTGCCACATAAACCATTTTGGTGTCTCCGGTTCGCGGGAGGGATTTCGTAACAAGTATGATGGGTGGAAAATTGGCATACACAGCCGTCCTTCCCATTCTATCCATTGACCTCTGATTTTACTAATTGGCCGCTTGTCGCTTAACAATCCTTTGAGGGCTGTTGCACCGGTTAATAAAATGATTTTGGGGTCTAAAATGCGAATTTGTTCGAGCAAGTATGGTTTGCAAGCTTCGATTTCTTTGGCTGTGGGAGGGCGGTTTTTGGGTGGGCGACATTTGATGACGTTGGCGATGAATACGTCGGTTTCTGCACTCAATTCTACGGATTCTAAAATCTTATCTAGTAGTTTGCCCGATCGCCCGACGAAGGGTAATCCGGTTTCATCTTCGTTTTGTCCGGGCGCTTCTCCCACAATCAAAATTGAGGCTTGAGGATTGCCGCGCCCGATGACGGCGTGGGTGCGGCTGTTGCCCAATTCGCAGCGGTGACAGCGGTTGCAGTGCTCGCCGATTTGTTCCATATTTTGATATGTGCCGGCGGGAATGGGAATTTTGGCATTTGCTGGGATTGAGTCGTTTTGGAAGGCGGCACTTTGATTGCTGTCAAAAAGACTGAGTTGCAAGTCACTGGACATATATTTTACAATTAGAGAGATTTTTTTTGAGATTATAGTTTATACCAGTTTTCATTTGAGTGAAGTACAGGTATTGGGTAGGGATACGGCAGTGCCGTGTCCCTACTGTATTTCATGGGATTGAAAACTGCTATATAGTTTAGATTAGAGCAGCAAATCTCCAATTGTTTGGTTGAGCTCGTACAGGCAAAAATATGTTCTCTAACCCGTTTTTTGACGATCGCGCCGATGCAGGCGAAAAACTGGCCGAGGCAGTTGTGGACGAGTTCGGCAAGTTGAGTTTAATGACACAGAAGGCGGTGAAACCGATTGTTTACGCCTTGCCGCGCGGGGGTTTGCCCGTTGCTGTGCCGATCGCGCGCCGCTTGGGTTGTGCGTTGGATGTGGTTGTCGCCAAGAAAATTACTCGCCCAGATAATTTGGAATTCGCGATCGGCGCTGCAACTGCTGATGGCCAGGTGATCTGGCAAAAGCAAAAGCAGCACAATTTACGCTTGCAAAAATCAGCACTCCAGCAGGCTGAAAATAGCGCTCAATCTCTGTTAGCGGATTTGGCTTCGGGACGACCAAATGTCAGCGCGGCGGGGGCTTTGGCGATTTTGGTGGACGATGGGATTGCGACGGGGATGACGGTGGCTGTGGCGGCGAAGGCTTTGCTGTCGCAGCAACCGGTGGCTTTGTGGATTTGCGCGCCTGTGGCACCGCTAGATTTGATGGATTTTTTGGCGAAAATAGCCGATAAGTCGATTATTCTGGAGACTCCTCACCCTTTTTACAGTGTCAGTCGCTTTTATGGGCAGTTTCCGCAGGTGGAGACGGCGGAGGCTTTGGCGTGTTTGCTGCAACAAACTGAATGGCGATCGTAGGTTAAGCTAGAAGGCTAAATCTAAAAGCTCGATCGCTAAAACATGAGACCTTGGCAATATTGGTTGGACACTTTGATTCTGTCTACTCAGCACAATCCGCCTCGCTTTGTTGAGTTGGTGATGTTGACTTTGGCGATGATTTTGCTCGGGTTCTGGAGTGTAACATTGCAGTGGCAGTATTTAACCCTGTCTCTGAGTTATATAATTGGTTCGTCTTTTTCAATTTTGGTGCGGGAATACCTCGGCCCGCGGCCTCAATTTCAACTAACTCATCTGACAGCCTTGCTGTTATTAATTATCAGTTTTTATAGTTTTGCTGAACTGATTAGATAGTTGATGTTTTTTTTGACGAACCGCGAAGACGCGAAGAACCACAGGCGGGACGCCTGTTCCACAAAGGAAGAGAAGAGCGAGAGTTCACAAATTATTAGCGATTATCCTACATTCTAATGAGATTGATGCAAAATTATGCGGTTGCCGGCCGGATCGAAGGCATAGATTTCTAAACCGTGTGAGGCTTTGATAATTTCTCCGGCGGGCGGATAACCTAATGCCCAAATTCGGGCGATCGCATTTTCGATATCGCTGACTTCCAAACACAAACTCATGCCTGTTTTTGCTCGATTTAC
Organism: Microcoleus sp. N9_A1; assembly: GCF_036701795.1. Classification (NCBI taxonomy): domain Bacteria; kingdom Bacillati; phylum Cyanobacteriota; class Cyanophyceae; order Oscillatoriales; family Microcoleaceae; genus Microcoleus; species Microcoleus sp. N9_A1. The sequence continues at coordinate 25,379 of NZ_JAUBRI010000016.1, read as the reverse complement.
AAATTCGGATTTGTGGGAATCTTTGGGTTTGAATATGCCGAGTCGTAAGCCGGGGAGTTGAAATTCAGCATAAGTATTGGGAATGTAAGGATTTGGTTCTATGTCGAGAAATTTGGTGTAGAATTTGACCAGAACTTCTTTGTCGAGGTCTGCTAAAGTTACTAGGGCGGCGCTGTATTGGAAACTCATATAAATGGGTTGTAACAAATTAGTAATATTATACAACATTCACTGCGATATCAAAACTTCGGCTCTAAAAGGGAGTGACTGTGCAAGTCTTGGTATAATCAATTGCTCGCCCTGCAATCCCTTTACTCTTCTAAGTGAGATGAATCCAAAAGGAAATCAAGAGAACCAGAATCTTAGAAGACTAAGAGTCAGTGCAACAACCCCAGATTCTAGGTTGATTGAGAATCGAGAATCTAGATTTCCGCGTGCAGTTGCTATGGCGATAGATGATGCTCAAGAGGTTATGAACGATTTATATCGGGAAGAGGCAGAATATGGAGATGGAAGTTGTGCTTTTATGGTAATGAAAGAACAATTTGAAGGTGGAGTGGAAAACCCGCCAATATCCCTAAAAAAAGGAACTCTCCACGATAAAAAGTGCGGTCAATATATTGTATCATTACAAATAAAACTGCCAATTTTGCCTTCTGTTCCTCATGAGCCTAAAGAAAAGATTGCTAGAGAAATTGAAAAAATGGAAGAGGCGCTACAATGGGCTGAAGACTACCGCAACGGCAACGATCCGGTGATTCCTCGATGGGCCAACTCTGGGAAAGATCAGTTAGGAAAATAATCAATGGATACTATTAAGGTAGAGAGCACTTACAAAACACCCTATTTGGGAATAAATTGGCGGGATACAAAGCATCGGCTTCCTATCCAGCCAAAGGACACTGTGAGTTTCTGTGACTTAAGAAATTGCAGTCTAGAAAAACTAGACTTATCAATGGTAGAGTTCTTTGGTTGCCGTCTGAATGGTACCTTATTTAAAGGTGCAAATTTGCAGAAAACGCAATTTATTAGCTGTTTTTCTTCAGATGATTGTGCGCCAACTGATTTTAGGGATGTTATTCACGAAGATGTGTCTGTGGTATATTCTCACCTTCACTACCAAGCAGACGAATTTCTGACGGATTCTCATTATCTTGGCGATGATTTTTGGATGGGAATAAGTCCCGAGTCTCGGTGGCCTGATGTTGTGACTGCTGCTGCTACTGAAACACTTTCCGATCGCAATGATGTCAGATATAATGCTGCTGCCAAATTAGGAGATTTAGATAATCCCGTTGTTGCTCCCATACTGGCTTGTCTTCTAGCTGACGATGAGTGGGATGTGCGATCAATTGCCCTCGAAGCATTAGGAAATCTACGGCATCAGGAATTCCCCCAGGGTGACAATATTTTATTGGAGTGGATGTTCTTACGTCTCGGAGATCGACATTCGATTGTACGGCATACAGCGAGAAATCTGGTTGAAATTCTATCACCTCCAAACCATGTATTGCTTGCTTCTATTAACCGGATGATGTCGCCGGAATCTGAGGAAAGAATTGCAGGCGTACTTGCTGCTATTGAGTTGTGCAGGCTAGACGAACAATATTCGAGTTTGCTGGAACCGCAAACTATTGAGGGTCTACTTTCCGATGAATCACTTGATGTTCGGCAGGAATGTTCCTCTCTGCGAGAAATTTTAGACGGGGATTGTTAGAAACCTTAACCAGAATAGGGTGTAAGCTTTTACATTCTTAAAATTCGCCAATTCGTCCGACTATTTGAATTTTACCTCGTGCATTGCCTTTAAGAATTACAGCTTCGCCGCTTTGGGGAACAATATCTGTAATCGCTGTAATATTGACTTGATGCGTTACCATAATAATAGCGCCTTTTGTGTTGCGGTTATCAACAATTAATTTGCGGATTGTTGCTGTTTGTCTGGCTTCTTGGCTGCTGTCGCTAAAGAATGAGTTGAGGGCTGGTAATGGCTCGACTTTGCCTAAATTTATAAGTTTTGCTGTTTCCAAACACCGGCACCACTGACTCGATACAACTCTAACAACTTTGATGTTGCGGTTGCGAAATTTGGCTCCGATTTGCTGGGCTTGGGTTCTTCCTTGTACTGATAAATTGCGCTGGGTGGAACAGTCGCCTAACTTAAAGTTAACAGGATCTCCGGTGCCTGGGGCGATCGCGTGTCGCATTGCCACCACCAACCCTGGATCTCCCCGCTGCAACAATTGCCATCCCGCTTGAGTTTGGGCTTTGGTTGCTGCGTCAGAAGTTGCAGTTTGAGTCATTATGCCGATCGACAATACTAAAGCTAGCGAACCGAAAAACCATTGACCGTTGAGGTAAATCTGTGCTGCCATTGTTCCAGAACTTAGAAATTATCTTATCATATTGTAATACAACAAATATTTCTCTATGGAACTCATCAATTTTATTGCTCTGTCTGTCATTGTTGTCGCTGCGCTGGGGATTGGCGTGGGGACAATGACTTGGGCTTACTTCGGTAAGGGCAGCATTTCTGTACTGTTTAAAGAACCAATTTTAAACTCGCCCGAATTTCCAGATACTGACGCAGGAGGCAAAGCTGCGGTTTATTTTCAAGCAGGAATTGAGGCTTATCAATCGGAAAATTACCGCCAAGCTGAAGATAAATTTACTAGCGCCATACAACAGGTGGCAACGGCAGAAGCTTACCACAATCGCGGCTTGATTTTTGCAAATTTGCGATCGGATGGCGAGGCTGTGGCAGATTTGATCCGTGCTAGCGAATTATACCAACAGCAGGGGAATGGATTTGCGATCGACACGATTAAACAAAATCTTGCAGCTTTGAAGCAGCGCAAATTAGAACGAGAAAAACCAAAGTCTGTAGCGACATAAATTAGTAGGTTGGGGCCGTGTAACGAAACCCAACCTATTGTTTTGGTCTGAAAAACGCGGTTTTGCGATGTATCATGTTCGAGCCAAGGTATTTGAGACAAACCGAGTTTGTTTTCAGAATTATTATTAAAGTTGAATATCAAGATTGAACATTCTCGTAAACAACTAAACTTTTCGGGTATCTTCGATGTGGTCGATTTTAGAAACCAGCATTTCTCGGCTAGATGCCACAACTCGGTAATTAGTAATTGGATCGTAAGCTTCCCACTCTTGAGTGACTTCGCTGTCTTGCCACAAAAACCATTCCCGGTAAATTTCGCCGTCGTCAATGTCGCCGCACAAATTAAGCCAATCATCTCCTCCCAAACTGTCAAAGTCTCCTCCTACTAAGTCAATCCAAGCCGCCACGATACAAGATTCAATAGCACTATTATCAAAAGTATCTACCTGAGATTGAACAGAGGTTTCGGGAAAGCAAAGTGTGGATTTCATACGCTGTACCTGAATGTTATGTTATTAATTTATACAAAAATCATCAACGCTAGCGATCGCACAATGCCACTATCGGAACCTCCACAGTTTATACCTGAAAAATCTCGATCGCCAAAACGCTCAACTGTTGATGGTGTATGATTTTATGGCGTTTTGAGTTAAGCGGCGGCAGAGGCTGATTTGAGCCAATTTGCTAACTAGCACAGCAGAAAGCCCCTGAAGCGAAGCTATCCCGTGGGGAATCGCCCGAATATCTCTGTCAAGGGCGATCGCACTTTCAGAAGCGAAGACAGCGCGACTGGCAATTATATACTTGGTAGGTTGGGGAGTTTCCGTACAGTTTTTGTGATAGCATTTATAGGAACAGAGGTTGCAGATAGACAAGACAGTCGAACAAAACAAAGTTTGAGTCATGCCAATTCTGCTGAATATCCCAAGTATTGAAATATCGCTGGTGCTTCCCAAATTGCGAGAAGCTGCGATTAATAGAGTTCGCAAAGTAGATAAATAGTTAATCCGAAAAACAATGCTAGAGCTCCACTGCCACACAACTTATTCCGACGGCACTCTCACCCCAGCCGAACTCGTAGCCGCCGCCGCATCTTCGGGGGTTCGCGCCTTGGCCGTCACCGATCACGATACGATGTCTGGTTGGGATGAAGCCTTCGCCGCCGCTGCTTTGCACGGGATCGAAATAGTCCCCGGACTCGAACTCAGTACAGTGCACAACGGTCGATCTTTGCACATTTTAGGTTTTTATCCCGATGCAAATAAGTTGCGCGTTCCTTTGAATGATCGCATAGAAGGAAGATTGAGGCGATCGCAAGAAATGGTAGATAAACTAGCAGCGTTGGGATTCGCGATCGAACTACCAACAACATCCCCAGGAATGGCACCGGGAAGGCCTCACATTGCCTCTGCCCTTGTAAAAGCTGGTCACGCCAAATCATCGCGGGAAGCCTTCGATCGCTGGCTGCGAGACGACGGCCCCGCCTACGTGCATTACGAGAAATTCTCGATCGCCGAAGGCATAGATTTACTCAAGAGTTGCGGCGCAGTACCGGTGTGGGCGCACCCTTATTTATTTCGCGGCGGCGCTGTTGAGGAAGTTTTAAAAGAATTAGTAGATGCAGGTTTAATGGGAGTTGAAGTATATCATCCCAGCCACAGTTCCAGCCAAATTCAAAAGTTGAAAGATTTGTGTCTTGAATACGGTTTGCTGGTAACTGGTGGCAGCGATTATCACGGCCCCGAACCCGAAAGAAATGAAAGGAAAGGTGTTGAAAGTACCCAATTGAATATGCTGCATATACCGTTGGAATTGCTGGAACCGATTAAGGTTGCTGCGGCGAGTTTGAAGTAATAACTGTGGGGTGCGTCAGTTCAAATCGGAGTAAATGGGAACAATTAAGCCATTCTAACGCACCTTACAAGACATCGCGATCGTTCTGGTGCGTCAGTTTATATCAGAGTAAATCGCAATAATTAAGTCATTCTGACGCACCCTACTAAAAATCGATAAAAATAAACCAAACATAAATTAATGTGAAGTTAGCGAGGAACTTCAGTTGAGCTAATGTTAGGATAGCAGTAAAGTTCAACTACTCGGCGGAGCTTATTATGAGTGTAGAAGACAGGGCAAAGGCGATCGGCAAAAACGTAGAAGGCAAAGCTCAGGAAATTTTCGGAAACATCACGGGGAACAAAAAAGACCAAGCTGAAGGCCAAGCAAAACAAGCGGAATCGGCCGCTCGCCACGCTGCAGAAGATGCTAAAGATGCTGTGAAAAATATCGCAGATAAAGCTAAAAGAGCGATCGACAAATTGTAGAAACTGGACATCAAACCGCGATTTGCGGTAGGGGCGGGTTAACCAACAATTTACGGTAAAAATGAATGATGTTGTAAACCCGCCCCCACCCAACAGACAATCAAAATGTACGAGGGATTTATGGGTAAGATGTTGATGTGAATTTATCGCTGGGATGGGGCAGGTTTATCAGATTTTTGGTCTGTTTTGTAGATGGTTGATGAACCCGCCCCTACAGGATTTTGTGAGGTTTTTTTGTTTAAATATAGATGGAATCTTAAGGTTTGTAGGGGCGGGTTAACCAACAATTTACGGTAAAAATGAATGATGTTGTAAACCCGCCCCCACCCAACAGACAATCAAAATGTACGAGGGATTTATGGGTAAGATGTTGATGTGAATTTATCGCTGGGATGGGGCAGGTTTATCAGATTTTTGGTCTGTTTTGTAGATGGTTGGTGAACCCGCCCCTACAGGATTTTGTGAGGTTTTTTTGGGGATTTTATTGGTTAAATAATATCAATAAATCTGCGGTTAAAAATCGGGTATCTGGGCTAAAAGCCCGATCGCCAAATCCATCTGATCCTTCCCCCGCGCCAGAAAACCTTCGCACTCCTGCCAACACTCCACAGCCACCCCAAACTGCTCGAAAACCTCTTCTAGAGGCAACTCTCCCGATTCCACCCGATCGATAATCGCTTCAATTCGATCGACCGTTTCCTCATAATTCCAGTCTGACTGGCGCAACTGCGAGTTAATCATAACTTTTCTTCCGCATCCAATACTTCTACAATCTTAACTTTCAGCACGCCGCGACTCAACCTCACAGTCAATTCCTCTCCCAATTCCAAACCGTCAGTTGTGCGGACGATCGTACCGTCACTTTGGATTACCGCCGCATAACCCCTTTGCAAAACCGCCGCCGGATTCAGTGCGGATAACTTTTCTTGCAATACTTCTAGTTTACCAGTTGCTTGTCGCAAAGTTCGGGATGTCGCAGGCAAACGTTTTAATCGATTTTGTAACAGTTGCAAATGCTCTTCTTCTGCCTGAAATCGGGTTCGCACAGCACTTGCTAAATTGACCATTCGCTGCTTGTGTTCAAAGTAAATATCTGCTAAAATTGGTACAGCTTGAGCGGCCGCCGCAGTGGGAGTGTGGGCTCGTTTATCTGCTACTAAATCGGCGAGAGATTCGTCTCTTTCGTGCCCGATACCGGTGATAATTGGAATCGCACAATTCGCGATCGCCCTTACCACTCTTTCATCATTAAAACAAGCCAAATCCTCCGCAGAACCGCCGCCGCGCCCTAAAATGATCACATCAGCCCTACCGTCCAATTCTACACGCGCGATCGCCCTAGCAATCGCAGCCGGAGCCAAATCTCCCTGCACCAAAGTCGGCGACAGCAACACCCGCAAACCCGGATATCTCTGCGCTAACGTGCGCTGAATATCCCCCCACGCAGCGCCAGTATCCGATGTGACTACCGCCACAATTTGCGGATGCGCGGGAATCGGGCGCTTTCTGGCCGGATCGAAGAAACCCTCAGCATCCAAGCGCGATCGCAATTGCTGCAACCGCAAAGCCTGCAATCCTTCCCCAGCCGGTAGCGATTGCACCACAGTCAACTGGTACTCGCCGCGATTTTTGTAAACCCGGATGCTTCCCAAAACCAGCAATTGTTCCCCTTTTGCCGGCAACTTCAAAAATTTTAGCCGCTGAGAATTCCACACCACGCAGCGAATCGCAGCGCTTTTGTCGGTGTCGCACAGAGTGAAAAAGCATCCGCTGGGGTGGTGCGAAACGTTCGACACCTCGCCTGTCAGCCAAACTGATTGCAGGTTGCGATCGCCCTCCAACAAGTCTTGCAGGTATGATGTTAGTCCAGCAACAGATAAAGCTGTATCGGGAAGAATTGAAGTCATCCAATTTTAGATTTTAGATTTTAGATTTTAGATTTAGGCTACTATCAATGCTTCGGACAGTGTGTGATTGCCAAGCGTAAAATAAGGGTTTCAGGGCGATTGCCGAATCGACTTGCTAACGGAAAATCAAGGGTTTCAGAATACAATCTCAAAATAGTCCGGACTATTGTACTATATCTAAGGTAATTTATTTGTAGGCTGAGCGGGCGATCGTAAATTTAACTGCAAACAAACTAATGATATCAGATACAATGACTTCGATGAATGTGCTGCGCCAAGAGGCTGCGGCGATCGGCATTACTGAGGAAGAAGCCAGAAAATATGGCGACCTCCGACATAAAAGAACTTGGTCTTTGGCGATCGAACATCACCTCTCAATGCAAGATTTTGCCGATCAAATAGAACAATCCTTCACAACTTCCGAACCCGATTCCTCCAGCGGACTCAACCACTATCAAACTGCGGAGTCGAAAGACTATGGTATTCAGCTAACTGCGAACCTAGGCGAATCTAGAGTAACCAGGGAGAACCAAACAGCATCTGTTGCTTCGTCACAACAGCAAGCAGTAGCAATCGGGCGATCGCACGGCAATTCAGACTACCACAGCAACCAAAACCGAGGTTTTAAACAAGTAGTTCAAAATCATATTAAAGCATTAACAATTGCATCCGCCTCCCGCACAAATCTGCCCTATTCACAACTGGGCAATTGGGTTTGTCCTGAGTGTGGGCCGGAGGGCGGATTGGGTTGTTACCTTTGCGCTGGAGAAGGCAATGTAGGCGATATTCCAGCTATTGGCTGGACGCTAGCTTATATGGAAATGTTGGGCTGTTCTCCTCGCGAAATTGAACCCTTGAGAAAAATTTCGCCTTCATTGAATATTCTGGAATTGAATTTAAAAGTTTGTGTTGCTATCAAACAAAGTAGCGAAGTTTTAGCCAGGACGGAGAAATGGGTAATTAGTCATTAGTTACCTGAAATCTCAACCAAATTAAGTATTGATTCTAGCTTTTTCAAAGCAACTTCCAAATCATCATTAACAACTTGGAAATCGAATTCCCCTGCAGCTTCAATTTCCTCTTTAGCCCGCAACAACCGACGGGTGATCGCACTTTCGGAATCTTGACCGCGACTCCGCAGCCGCCGTTCCAATTCTTCCCAAGAAGGAGGTAAAATAAAAATTCGCAGCGCTTCTGGAAACTTATTCCTAATTTGCCTCGCTCCTTCGAGTTCAATTTCGAGCAATACCAATTTTCCCTCATCGGTACGATCCTGGAGAGCAAAATAAGGAGTACCGTAAAAATTGCCGGCAAACTCGGCCCATTCCGCCAACTCTCCAGCCTCAACCATTTGTTCAAAGTGGCTGCGGCTGACAAAATAATAATGCTTTCCCTCAATTTCTCCCTCACGGGGCTCACGAGTTGTCACCGATACCGAAAGATATAATTCGGGATGGCGATTGAGGAGCGATCGTACTAAGGTGCCTTTCCCCACACCGCTAGGCCCCGTCAGAACAATTAATTTACCGGATTTCATTTTTAGAATAGAAACGTGTAACAATTTAAGTGTCCGCTTACTTTAGACTGTAAGCGCTCAAATTGCAACTGACAAACCTCAATCATCCCGACCTTGACCGTCTTTGCTCACCACAAAACGATTAGCAACCGTTTCCGGCTGAATCGCCGAGAGGATGACGTGACTCGAATCTGTAATAATTACCGCTCTCGTGCGGCGGCCATAAGTAGCGTCAACCAGTTGTCCTCGCTCCCGCGCATCAGTAATAATCCGCTTAATTGGCGCTGATTCGGGACTGACAATGGCAATCACTCGATTAGCAGACACAATGTTACCAAAACCGATATTAATTAATTGAATATCCATGAAAATCTTAATCTATGGGTGAATGAGTAACTATCAATCCTTACTTTTTATCATATATACAAAGATTTTTCTGACAATCCTCAAATTAATCCCAACTGATTTTTTTAGTTAATAGCTGATTTTTTTTACCTTTTGGACGCCGAGTACCCGTTCTTTATCAAAAATTTAAAAAAGACTCGCTGTAGCCGCTCTATTTTAAAGATTCGGTAAAAGCGTCGATTTTGAGTTGCTAATAAAAGCATTAGCTGTATCGAGAAAACAGCCCGTAAATGTTGCGAAATATAAATTTAATTTCATGGAGAGGGAAAGTTAAGTATAATCAGCGATCGATGACAGCAAATATTCGCAAATGCTGGTTTGATGAGCGTTCAACCTAAACTAAAAGCTGCTGGCGATCCTCTTCGAGGGCTTCGCTAACGCACTTTCGGCCCGGTTTTCCACACAAACATTTTGGATGATGTGCCAAACTACAAATGTTTCTTGCATGATGTTCTACAATAAAATGGGTTTGTAGTGAGGAATGCAAGTCCTATTAATACCAATAAAAAAAGTGCTGCTACACTTATCAATTTTATAACAATTATGAAAATTTGCAGAGTCTCGCGCCGGACACGGCAGTGCCGTTTCCCTACAGATGGTCGCAGGATTATATGTAGCAATATTTGTGGAAATTAGTATAAAAATTTGAACACTTTAGTTTTTACTACAAACATTTTGAATTCAGCACAATTTAGGCAAAAAGTGGTTTTACGCATGATATCAATTCTGGTTGCATTGGAATGATTAAACCGCAGAGGACACAGAGAGCACAGAGGAAGAGAACAGAGAGATGAATAATTCCGATGCTACCGGAATTGATGGGAATTATAGCAGTAAGACTTCATCCACACCACACCCTACACATACAGGATATGTATAAATATTATTCAACAAAAAACTGGGATTAATGCAGATAAATTCACCGGCATTAATCCCCAGTTATTCCACCGTAGATTAAGCCGCAACTAAACCGCTGTGTCTTAACAAAGCTTTAGTGCTCGGTTCGCGGCCCCGGAAAGTTTTAAACACTTCCATCGGGTGCAAACTGCCGCCCAATCCTAATACTGTATCTCGGAAGCGCCTACCTGTAGAGGCGATCGCACTTTCATCTTCCAAACCCGCTTCCTCAAACGCCGCAAAAGCATCCGCGCTGAGCACTTCCGCCCATTTATAACTGTAATACCCCGCCGCATACCCGCCCGCAAAAATGTGTCCGAAAGCGCACAAAAATGCGTCTTCTTCCAGAGGAGGCAAAACAGTCGTAGTTTTAGCGATACGGTTGCGGACATCGGCCACAGTTTCGCTGCCGCCCGATCGATAGCGGTGGTGCAATTCGATGTCAACGCTGCTAAAATGTACTTGCCTGAGCATGACGGTGCCGCTCATGTAGTGGCGCGCTGCTAGCAGTTTTTGGTAATAGTGTTCCGGCAAAGTTTCCCCGGTTTCGTAATGCTTTGCCATCCCGAACAAAGTCGCCCGATCATAACACCAATTTTCCATAAATTGACTGGGCAATTCCACTGCATCCCACTCAACATTATTAATGCCCGAAGCCCCCGGATAGTCTACCGTTGTCAGCATATGCTGCAAACCGTGACCGAATTCGTGAAACAAAGTTTCGACTTCCAAGAAAGTCATTAAACTCGGTTTGCCGTCAACCGGAGGACTTTGGTTGCACACCAAATAAGCCACCGGCAACCGCGTGGTTGTCTTTCCGGCTTCCACAAATTTAGCGCGCACCACGCACTCGTCCATCCAAGCACCGCCGCGCTTTTCCTCGGGGCGACTGTAGGGGTCTAAATAGAAATTGGCGATCGTATTTCCTGCTTCATCATTTATTTGGAAATAGCGCACATCTTTGTGCCAGACAGGAGTTTGACCGTCCGCCGCAGTTACTGTCACGCCGAACAGGCGTTTTACTAATCCAAATAACCCCTCTAATACCTGTGGCAAAGCAAAATAAGGTCGCAATTCTTCGGCACTAAAAGCAAACTTTTCTTCCCGACGCCGTTCCGACCAAAAACCAATATCCCAGTGCTTCAAATCTCCACCTTCCGCCGCGCCTTTTTCGGCAGCAAAAGCTTTTAATTCTTCTAAATCTTTGACAGCAGCATCATAACTAGCCTGACGCAATTCTTCTAACAAAGCTTCCACTGCTGTCACGTCGGGAGCCATTTTGCTCGCCAAGCTCAATTCGGCATAACTGCTAAACCCGACCAAAGCAGCTTTTTCCTGACGCAAAGCCAAAATGCGATCGGTCAACGGCCAGTTATTCAATTCTCCGCTACTTGCTCTGCCGATAAAAGCTTTGTACAACTTTTCGCGCAAGTCACTGCGGGTGCTGTGCTGCATGAAAGGGCCGTAACTCGGAAAGTCTAAAGTAATCCGCCAAGGGCCGTTTTCGGCATCCGCATTTTCTTCGCCAGCGCTGCGAGCGGCTTGAGCTGCTAAACTCAACAAACTCGGAGGCAAACCGTCAATTTCGTCTTTGTTTGTGAGGGTGATGCTGAATGCTTTGGTAGCGTCGAGGACGTGATTGGAAAATTGGGTAGTAATTTCGGCCAATTCTAATTGAATGGCATTAAAACGCTCTTTTTGCTCGCCTTCTAAACCGACGCCGGAGAGTTGGGCGTCTCGGAGAGCGGCTTCGACAATTCGCTTTTGAGCTGACTCTAAGCTGTCCCAATTTTCGCTAGCCCGCAGTGCTTTAAAAGCTTCATAAAGCGGTTTGCTTTGACTGAGCTTGCTCCAAAATTTTACTACTTCCGGCTGCACTGTTTCGTGAGCCGATCGCAATTCCGGGCTATTTTTCACACCCATCAAATGTCCGACAATGCTCCAGCTCCAATTTAAACGCTCTCCGAGTCGCTGCAATGGTTCTACTAAGCCGCTCCAAGTCGGTTCTACAGACGATTCTAAGTCAGCTAGCGAGGCTTCTAGTTCGGTCAGCAGTTGGGTAACAGCGGGGACTACGTGTTCTGGTTCGATCGCGTCAAAGGTCGGCAATCCTTGACCGATTAGTAACGGGTTATCAGCAATAGTTACGGTTGCAGTCATTGATTTTTCTTGTAACAGGTTGAAAACAGTTGACACTCTCCGGGCTAAAGCCACGGAGATTCTTAAGACCACAATTTGAGTCTTAAAGGCGCTGACAAATCGCCTCTACACGCTCAAAACAACTACTAATACCAGAAGTATTGCAATTGCGCTTACTTTTGTCTTTTTATACTTTCAGAGTCCATCACCAAGCCAGTTAGGTACGCCCAACAATTCACTATTGCTTGTTTAACCAGACTACGATCGAGTCGAGGCGAGCTAAATCAGGAGTTACACCTTTTGAGATTGTTTCAACACGTAGATGGTTGTTCTTACTTGCCTTTCTAAATGTTCTAACACAAAGCCGTCAAGCGAAGGACGGGGCTTCAGACTCATTTTGTTGGTGAACTAGACAGATTAGCTTTTAATCTTTTAACACAGTTGTCGAAAAAGTAGGACTCGATCGGACGTGAGTCGGAGAGTCGGAGAATGTCGAGCGTGTCCGATGGAAAAAGTATTCCTTCTGACTGATGACTAATGACTGCTGACTAATGACTACTGACGGTTCTCTGCGGTGTGCTGCAACTCCTTGACAACTGAGATTAAGCGCTTGAGGTGAGGTTTGACAACTTCTTGCTGCTCGTGTTCCAAACGGTGGATTTGAGCTTGGACGATCGACAAATCCGCAGTGGATTGGTGCGCGGGAACTTGTAGTTGGCTGTGCAAATTGGCCATGACTTTCTGGATTTCCAAAAATCGAGTATTTACTACTTCCCAGTCGTCTCGGGTGATAGAAGTTTCTATCAACCCTTGCGTCGCGCTTTGCAGTTGCTCTATAGCCTGTTCTACAGCTTGGAGATGCGCCGATTGGTCAACTGATAAATCTTGCAGTTGTGCGCTCACCTGCTGGCGGACATCGAGTACAGCAGACGCCACGATTTCTTGCAAAGAAGCTACCGACTCTCCTAAACTGAGCAATTGCCGCTGGATGTCGATCGACTCCTCAAAGCCTTCTGCCCTAGGCATTGCAGCCATTTGCTGGCGCAGCGCTGCAATATCTGCTGACAACTGCTTCCGCAATTTAACAATTACCGTCACCGCCGTTTTTTCGACTTTATTGACAGACTTTTGGACTTGGGCCATTTCCGAATTTTGATGCACCCGCACCTGCTGCTCGAACCGATACCGGTTAGCAACATTCAGCGACAAAGCCAAGGTTAGGGGAGCCACCCCGTAAAAAGCTTGACCCGACACTGCCACCGCCAGGGAACCCACACCAGAGGCCGCCAGAGAGGCGTACTCTGCCAATTCCAGCCAGTGCCTTTGAGGAAAAATTGGTCTCAAGTGGTTTGCAACAGAGGGTTTTGGCTTCCGCACGGCTCTTTGGGTCATAGTATTTGCTCGTTGTTGGTAAGGTTGCGAGACTGGGTGGAGCATCGATTTCTATCCTTTTTTCAGTTATATGTTTTAGATTATTTCTTGGCACTCTTCTATTTTTACCTTTGTGAGTAAGTTAAGGATGACTGCCATATTATTATGTATTTGGGAGCCTGTGACGATCGCGCCCAATTCCGGCTGTTAAAAGGTTCGCCCCAACGCGCCCTCTATTTTACAGGAGTTAGCGCGATCGGGTTCGGGCGATCAACAAAGCCGCTGCTGTACCCAACCGAACAATGCCTAATACCATTTTAGGTTTTAGATTTTAGATTAAAAGTTAAAAAATGCGACTTACTGAGGGCGATCGTCATTTGGAGCTTGTCGGGAGTTGCCTTTTTGTGCGCGCCTTGATATAATCTACTCTTTCTCAATTGCCCCCTCTCAAATTTACTGCCAAAATTGACCAATGAACTCAGAAAAACCCGGAATTGGCGATCGGCTAAAGTCTATTTTCAGTATCGCCATCTTTATCATTCTCGTACTAGGAGTAGGCTTTTTAAGCGTTAATTTTATTTCAGCTCTCTATGCAAAATTTTCTTAAAATTAGGACTTACCCACGGGTGCCCAGAAACCGTTTTTTTTTACGATAATAGTTCGTCGCAGTCGGCAGATTAGGTGAACAACCCGGTTTCTTTAGTCGGAATGAGTCCCAGACTGTTTGAGATTCCCAACTTCTTCAAGAATTCTCGAATCTTAAGCACCAGATCATTAGACCTCTTGCAAAAATAACTAGGACGGGATCTCCGGCCCATCCCACAAAAAACATTTTTTCTTGTGGAACGGGCATCTTGCCCGTTCCAAAATTTGATTAAAAGGACTTTTGAAAGAGGTCTATTTGTTTGGATTGCATTCTCCTTCTTCCTTCTTCCTTCTTCCTTCTTCCTTCGCCTATAATTTCAACTATAAAGATTGTGTTCTGGGTCGAGCCAGACAATATAAAAAACATTTTCACTAAAAAATCCATGCACCCTGCCGTATTCATTAGCAGAAATTTGAAACTGGTAGGGAACATTTATTAGGATATCTTCATTGGGAATGCCAAAGCCACTAGCTTCAGTAGTATTTTTCCAAACTATGCTATGACAGCGCAGACTTTTACTCTGATTATTGATAACCTCTTGAGCATTCAATTGTGACAAATCGCGCAGCCGTCTCAGTAAAGACGCTAGATACTTAGCGTCTCTACCGCCAATGAAAAACTGATCTTTATCATCCTGATAATACCTGAAAGAAAAACTAATTGCTTCGGGAATTTGGATATTGACAACCTCTCTCTTTGGTGAAGATGGTTGACTACGAATCTCTGTATCTTGTCTTTTTTTATGCTTCTTCGATGACACGGGTTTTGTAAAATTTTCTCATTGATTCCTTCGTAATAATAGCATGAGAAGGTTCATCTTTTGGCAACTCACCTCTAGCATTAATCCAAGGATCTTCACGGCGCACCATCAATTCTAACTCATAGGCATCCCGAAAGAGGTAATCATCGGACAACTCGTCTAAAAACTCTTGTACTTCTTCGGGAAACTCGGGTTTTTCGACTTCTTTCAGAATTGGCTTCCAGTCAAATTGTTCTTTGTATTCGTAAAATAAAGCCGGGATAGTCGGCCCGTGCACCCAAGCTTCAAAATCTTCATCAAACAGCGGTGTATCCTCAAACGCGAGATACCAGGCTTGGCCGTAGTACAAGAGTTTTTGTAGCTTGTGGTTGCTGAGATAGGAGCCGACATCATTGGCAAACCAGATGTAGTAATCAGGGAGTTGGGAGGCTGTTGTGACTGTAGTTATTGTGGTCATCTAACTCGATTCAATAAGTTTTGTATTCTATGATAGCACAGTCACCACTCTTTATGATTGGGCGGTTGAAACCGCTTCTTGTCAAACAAAGTCTGCCTCCGCAGACTAAGAAAAAAAAGGTTTATTAACAATGGTGCAACATCTCCGTTACAATCCTTTGATATATTGCTTCAATACAGGTGACAAAGTGTAAAGACTTGCTTCTTTTTCTATCAAGCAGCGCCGCGAGAGAGATTGCAATGCGTTTAGCAAATATGATGATGATATTTGTCCGTTTTGTAGCAATTTGGCGACGTTGACTGGCTGGTTTTCTGTCGCAAACAATGACAGGACTTGTTTTTCTAGTTCGGAAGTGCGATCGTACTGCTCTTGCAAAACTTCTTTCAAATCTTCCGGCAACAATATGGTATCATCTATTAATACCTCACTCGCACTAATTCCTAGCTCTTGAATCAAAGTCGCCACGCTTTTTAACCATAAGGGATTGCCTTGGTAGCGGTGAATCAGTGCTTCGCAGTTATCGATTTCTGCTAATCCTTTATCTCTGAGAATTTCCCGTGCGGCTGCGGTGTCTAAACCAGTGAGTTGTAAGGTGCGAATGGGAGTATTTTCGCTGGTGAGTTGAGGAACTTCTTTGGGTGGTTCCCAACCGATTAGCAGAAAGCAACTTTGATGGGATAATTTTTCTATCTGTTTGAATAGGGAGCGATATTCTTCGTATTTGGGTTTATACTTTCCTGCCAATTCGCCGCTACAGAAAAGGTTGTGAACGTCATCCAAAACTACTAAGCATCGATGGTTTTGTAAATATTTAATTAGTGGTAAGTGTTTCTGGTTGGTTGGGGATGAATCTAGGTTTTCTGACTTGGATAAAAGCTGTATTAAGTTAGGTTGAAATTTATCGATGGTGGGGAATTCGTCTAGCGTGCACCAAACTGCATACTCAAACTCGTGTTTGATTTGTTGTACGAGTTGTACTGCTAGGGATGTTTTTCCGATGCCGCTGATACCGGTGAGGGTGATGAGGCGGCAGTTTTGTTGTAGAATCCAGGTTGTGAGGGTTTGGAGTTCGGAAGTGCGATCGAAGAAATTACCCAACTCCGGCATTTCGCTTAAATCTTGATGTAGAGTTTGAGGTGGTTTTGAGTTAGATTTTTCGTCATTATCTGGATGTGACGTTGATATATCTGGGGGGTGTCTTCCTTCTCCACAGATATTGAAACTACCCCTCACGTTATGTGCAAAGTTTAAAATATTAGAGTTTTGCAATCTCTCCATTGCCGATCGAAAATTCTTTTTATTGACATCTTCCCCTAAGTATTCTGAAAGTAATTGCCATAATTGCGAAGCCGCATTCCTAACACGACTTTCAGAACAATCAAAGTCTTTGGCTACGTGCTTGTATGTCTCGTGTTGTACAGTTCCTTTCAGTACCGCCTCTTGTAAATCATCAAGGTGTTGACCCGTTTTCTCGAAGACTATGCGATCGGCGAAGTTTAACATTTCTTTGAGATTCATTAGCTCAAGAGGATGGGAAAGTTTTGTGTACTCTAGCACAGTTTTATATATTTTAGTATGTTCTTAGATATTTTAGTACATAACTAGATTTAAAAAAAGTGAAAGTAGGAGAAAGTTGTTGGCAAAATAAGATACTTTCTGGGTAGACAAATCTTTGATTTTCATAAACAATATAAAGAATGAAAATATCTTCTAAAGATCTACTTACAGATTGGTATCGCCGTGTGCGAATCGTCCAATTTTGTCACTACGAGTCTGCAAAATCTTTTGAGCGTATGAACTATTGGATGGGTATGCCAGCAGTATTTTTGTCTACTCTTGTTGGAACTTCAGTCTTTGCGACTCTTGGTGAATCAATTGATAAAAGATTTCAAATACTTGTGGGGTTAGTGAGTGTGTTGAGTGCGGTTTTATCAGGAGTACAAACATTTCTCAGATTTTCCGAAAAAGCGGAAAAACATCGAATAGCAGCAGCTAGATATGGAGCTTTACGCCGTGAAATTGAGGAGATTTTGACAGTTGGTGAAAACCTTACTAAGGAGATTAGTACCCCTCTACGTCAAGATATTAATAGACTGTCAGAGGAAGCACCACACATTCCTGATAAAATTTGGTCGAGAAGGAAAGAAGTGATGAAGGAAGATAAGGAGAACCTTATTGGACTTTTCAATGATTCCTGATGTTAAAAGTAATAAATAATATTAAATTGAAATAGGTAGAAAAATCATGTACAATCCACCACCCCAACATGAAGACCAACTTAATGATGTATTGAAGCGAATTACAAGAGGTAACGTAATGCTTTTTACAGGTGCGGGATTTTCTGTTGGTACCCAAAATAGGGATGGTGAAGAACCTCCTATGGCAGATCCTTTATCGCAGTTAATCGCTCAACTTGGAAGAACTAAATTTGGAAATCATGAAGCTACTAACGATCTTCAGTTTGAGGCAGATTACTATATTGACAATTTTGATAAAAACGAGCTAATAAAGCTTTTAAAAAGAAAATATTCTCTAGTTAGTGTAAGTGATGAACATAAAGTTATATGCAGTGTGAAATGGCGAACAATATATACTACGAACTACGACAACTCGATAGAGTTATCAGCCAAGCAAGTCGATAAGTCGATCGAAAAAGTAACACTCGATTTAGATCCTAAACAATATTATCAAAAAGGCAAAGACATTTGCGTTCACATTAATGGTTCTATCGAGTCTCTTACTGCTGAGAATTTAAATACAAGCTTCAAACTCTCAGATTCATCTTATATTTCTCCTGACTCATTTACTGAATCTACTTGGGAATATTACTTTAAATATGATTTGGATCATTGTAGTGCAATCGTATTTATTGGATATTCAATGTACGATATTGAAATCAAAAAGATTTTATTTGCCCAATCGCAAGAATTAAAGGATAAAACTTATTTTGTAACTAGGAGTAATCCAACTATTAAGGAAAACTATAACTTAAAGAAATTTGGAACTGTTTTTACAATAGGGCTAAATGGATTTGCTCAGCGCTTAGACGAAGCCATAAAAAACAATCCACCAATAGATACAAAACTACCACCAATAAAAGCATTCCGCAAATATGAAAGTTCTGGGAACGACCAATCAATGCGGGATAAAGATATCGATGATTTTCTACTATATGGCAATATTAGCGATGGTCATATTGATGAGGCAATTTCTGCACCCCAACAATCGCCTTATCTCGTAATTAGAAAAGAAATCGAAAAAGCAATTGAATTGATTGATAGAAAACACAACCTAATTATTACTGGTGAATTTGGAAATGGTAAATCCATATTTATAAGAGAATTAAAATCATACCTTGTGATTAAGGGCAACGATGTTTTTTCACTTGAAGACGGAGAAGGTGATTATGCTGGCGACATATATAAATTTTCTCGATTAGATACAGAAGTCATATTAGTAGTAGATGGATATGAAAAATATTTCGATCTAATTGAATGCTTTGATAGATTAAGCCCAAACAATGTAAGGCTTATAGTTGCTGCTAGAACTCAAGAACATGACCGTCTTAGAAATAAATTCTCTTCATCACTTAGGTGGTCTACAATCTGTGTAGATATTCTTACCGATACAGAAATAGATAAACTGATTGAGATAATTGATAGTCTTGGAATCTGGGAAGAAATGGCTCGCTATTCTCCTGAAAGAAAGAAGAAAATTATAGAAAAAGATTGTGAAAAAAAAATCTCTCTGACACTTTTGAAAATATTTGAAGCGCCACAGATGCGAGATCGTATAGCAAAGCTGGTTAAGCCTATATTTGGTGTGGATGGTCTAAAACAGACTGCTTTTGCAATTTGCCTTCTTAGTGTTCTTGGTTATAGCAATCCAGATAATGCTCTAGTTTCTGATGTGTGTGATCGAGATGATATTTACAACACGATTTCAGATACAGATGCCACTAGAGCATTTCATCAATTTTTTTCCCGAAGTGGTAATCGCATTGATGCAAGATCTCCTATTTTCTCAAGTACCTTATTACGGAATCATTTTGAGCCTGATTTTATTATCCGTCAGCTATTGAAGATTGCCGAAAAATATGGAGTTTCCAAGAATCAAGGAAATAATCAGAAAGAAATATTAAGAGAAATATTAAAATTCTCAACTATTGAAAAAATACTATCAGATCAAGGAAAGAAAAAAAATATCAAAGACTACTATGAAAATTTGAAAAAATGTGCACGTTGGTTGATAACAGAGCCTCACTACTGGCTTCAGTATGGTATGTCGCATATTCTTTTTGAAGAGTATGATATTGCTGAAAGATATTTGAATACTGCGTATTCTTACGCAGAAAGAAAAAGAGATTATTGGGGAACTCCATTCGATACATCATATATAGATAATCAATATGCGAGAATTTTTTTAAAAAAAGCTTTACTAGAAGAAGCAGATGCGGTAATCTCTTTTAATAACTTCATTGAAGCCCATAAAAAATTATTGACAACTCCACCCGATAAATATAGATTTCGTCAAGTGTACGATGCCTATAAAGAGTTGTTCGATAAAAAATATAGCAGTTATTCCCGTGGCAACAGAACAGTGTTTGAGCAAGCCTGCAAAAGAATGCAAAGCGATTGGGAACAAGCAAATAAAAATGGCGATATCCCTAACTATGATGGAAAGGTGAGCCAAGCTGGAATACAACTTACACAGATAATCGACGCAATAAAGACTTCGAGAGCATGACATCGAGTCAGGCCAACACAACGCCTTCGATTGCCCTTCACGCATCAAGAGCGATCGCCCTTTCTTGTTTCTGACGACCGATCGCCTAAAATGAAAGACCGATCGCCCTTCACACCAAATACCAAACATTACGATGATTGTACCCAGAGCGATCGCCCTTCGCACCAAATACCTTCTGACTGCAATTACAGTATAATGAGTGAACATGATCTAGTAAAAATTGCACAGAAATCATGACTATCGATCTACAGATTTTTCAAACAGTCGTCAAGATGCCAGAATCTCTCAAACAAGAGATATTGCATTATGCAAAATATTTACTTGAGAAACACGCCAAAACTGAATCATCTCCAGAACAACTTGAACAACCTCATGGTTATGGTAGTTGGGCAGGTCAAATCGTCATGTCTGATGATTTCGATGAACCGCTGGAAGATTTAAAGGAATATATGTAACATGGAATGCCTTTTAGATACTCATGCCTTTCTGTGGTACTTGCTTGGCGATTCCAATCTAGGTAGTAAAGCAAAAGAAGCGATCGATACTAAAACAAATTTGTATTTTAGTATTGCCAGCCTGTGGGAAATCTCCATTAAAATTAATGTCGGTAAGCTTCAACTGAATCGATCGTTTGAAGACCTGCCGAAAGAATTGGAATACATTAACGTTCAAATTCTACCAATTACATTTGAAGACACTGAGATTTATACAAGTCTTCCTCTGCATCACCGAGATCCTTTCGATCGCATTTTGGTAGCACAGACGATGAATCATTCGCTTGTTTTGATTAGTCGTGATGAGGCTTTTGATGCTTATCCAATTCAGCGGGTGTGGTGATAAACAAGGCAAAAAGTTTATACTTGCGATCGCCCTTCACACCAAATACCAAACACTGCAATGATTGTACGGGTAGCGATCGCCCCTCAAAACTCATAGCGATCGGCACTCGTTATACTCAAAGTATCAATCCTCCACCAGATGCCGCGATGACCATCAAAGAACTCCTCATCCAAGAAATCGATAGCACACCTGACGAACTACTTGCGGATCTTCTCAGTTTGGTACGATCGCTAAAATCCACTCCAAACCCCCAACTTAATACCTACGAACAACTGCTAGAACCAATCGACTACCTCGAAGCCATCATCGGCATCCGCAAAGGACTCGAAAGCTTCGTTCGAGGTGAAGGTATTCCAGTTGAGAAAGCCATGACAGCGCTACAGCAGCAGTTCAACATTCCTCAGAGTCTATGAGTTCCTAGAAGTCAGTCACATTGACATTTTTGATTTTCGCCATTTTGCCTTAAATAGTAAAATAGAGCAGTAAGCTAGGCAATTGCCAACCTCCCTCTTCTGCTTGAGAGTAGAATAGATATATGATCTCGTTTCCGGTTGCATCGGAATGATTTAACCACAGAGTACACAGAGTACACAGAGGGAGAGAATATATATCTGAATCATTCCGATGCTACCGGATTTGATATGAAGTTTCAGTGGGACTCAAACAAAGCGATTAGTAATGCCAAAAAGCATGGTGTGTCTTTTGAAGAAGCTGTCACTGTCTTCGGAGATCCACTGGCTATTACAATTTCTGACCCTAACCACTCTGTAGGTGAGTTCCGTCTTTTAACGATCGGTCAGTCAAATTTACAGCGCCTTTTTGTTGTGTCCCATACAGAACGAGAAGGTGAAGTGCGTTTAATCAGTGCCCGTTTAGCCACCCGACAAGAGAGAAAAAGCTATGAGTCAGGAACCTGAAGTAACAATTAATGACGAGATGAGACCTGAATACGATTTTTCAGGTGGTGTCCGTGGCAAATACTATGAAGCCTATATGAAATCAAGTAATGTTGTGATTCTCGATCCAGACGTAGCAGAAATATTTCGAGACTCAGCTTCTGTCAATGAAGCGTTGCGATTGCTGGCAAAAATTGCCAAGTCTGTCACTGTCTAGGTAGCGCACACAACACAACAAATCAGATCCGAAAGTTTCCAGGTTATCTGTGCTTGCATAGGTGGAAAGCAAGGGGTAGCCCGATCGCCCTTGGCACCAAATACCAAACACTGCGATGATTGGACGGAGGTGCGATCGCCCTTCACACCAAATACCAAATCGATGTCTGCGGTACAATCAAGGTAAAACTCATGATTAATCTTTCAAAAATTAACACGCTCAACAGACTGCTGACTAACTAATCCAAAAACTTGCGAACTTGATATTCGCGACTTTCGGCGATCGCAATTTGCAAATCACCCATTTTGGCATCCAACTCCTCGATTGTGCTTTGTGGCACCGACTTCCACTTCTCCCTAGTTTCCCAGCGAATCAACATCACCACCTCATTTTCCACCGGATCTACCCAAATTTCTTTGCCTAAAAAACCGTCCCAACTTTTTAGTCCCGCCGTCCAAACTTCCTGATCTCGCTGAATAAACTCCTCCCACTTTTCTTGAGGTACTTTAAATTTTAGCCACTCAATTACCATCTTATTTCCTATTTGTAAATAGCTAATTAATCGTTGCCGATCGCAATTTTAATGATCAACTCCGTTCCCTCTCCCAAACGCGAAACACAGTGCAACTTACCGCCGTGCTTTTCTACTACTAAATGCTGGGATATTGCTAGACCCAAACCAGTGCTCGTGTCTGAACATTTAGTGGTAAACAAAGGATCAAAGATACAGTCGAGGACTTCTTCAGTCATGCCAGGGCCGTTGTCACTAATGGCGATCGCAACTTCGTTTTCCCCTACCACAGAAGTCCGAATCCTAATTTCGGGATTGCATACTTCAGAGTTCGACCTGGCTGAAGACAAGTAAGACTGATTTTGAATTTTACCATACTTTTCGGGATTTCTCCCCCCTTCTTCCAAAGCGTCGATCGCATTTGTCAGCAAGTGCATAAACACTTGGTTTAAGTGTCCCGCATAGCAGTGAATTCGCGGCAAATCCCCGTACTCTTTAACTAGAGAAATCCCCGGCCGTCCCCCTTTAGCTTGCAGGCGATTTTGCAAAATCAGCAAAGTGCTGTCCAAACCTTCGTGGATATCAGCAGGCTTCATTTGGGCTTCGTCGGTACGCGAGAACAAGCGGAGTGAGCGCACGACATCGCGAATCCTTTCGGAACCGACTTTCATTGAATTTAGCAGTTTTGGCAAATCTTTTTTGATAAAGTCTAAGTCTAATTCTTCCATCAAATCTTGAATTTCCGGCACGGGATGGGGATAATATTTGTGGTAAAGGTCGATCGATCGCAGCAGTTCTTGAATGTAGCCAGTGGCGTGGCTGACATTGCCCGAAATAAAACTAACTGGATTGTTGATTTCGTGCGCTATTCCTGCAACTAACTGCCCCAGAGATGACATCTTTTCTGTTTGAATCAGTTGAGTTTGAGTTTGCTGCAAAATTAACAGCGTCTGCTCTATTTTAGCCGCTTGTTGTCGCAGGCGTTCTTCGGATTCTTGCAAAGCTAAAAGAGACTGTTTGCTTTCTGTAATATCCAATCCCACAAATACCGCCGCCGTATTGTTATGGTATTTTTGAGCCACTATTAGATAAGTTTTATTTTCTCCTCTGATGCTCGCTGTTACTTCTTGAGATGTTTTCTTTTTATGGTTGGCAAAGAAATCGTATACTAAATCGTTAAATTTGGGACTTGTATCTAAAAAACCTACTTTTTGACCGATAAATAGTTCTGCCGGCATCTTGTAAGCGCTAGCTAAATGTCGGTTTACTCCCAAATAGCGCAAATCTGAACTTACCCAAGAAACTAATCCGGGCACGGCGTCCAAAACGGCTTGAAGTTGCTCTTTTGCCTCTACGAGGGCTGATTCTGCTGCGAGGCGAGCGGAAATGTCGCGGGCGATCGCGCAGCGGTATTCGCAGCCGCCGTATTCTAAATAATTGACTTTAACTTCGACGGAAAAACTGGCGCCGTCTTTGGTTTTGTAACTGGTTTCAAAAGTGAGGTTGGTTTGCTGCTTGAGTTGAGCCCAGTGTTCTCGCCAATCCGATGCTGGCAACTGCGAATCGATGTCGCTAACCCTCATGTTTAGCATTTCCGATTCCGAGTAGCCGAAAAGATGGCAAGCGGCTTTGTTGGCGTAGCAAATTTGACCGTCGGACGTAGTAAAAAAGATTGTATCAGCAGCATTTTCGAGGGCAATTTGAGTTAGTTGTGGTATAGTTTCTAACTGCTTGCTTTTGACCTCGGACTGAAATTTACTAGAGCAATTGGTTTGAGCGAGATCCTCAGTTATCTTAGAGGCAAACAAAATCAAACCGCCGATCGCACCTTCGCTATTTTTCCAAGGCTGAAATACCCATCTTACCGACTCGCTGACAGAGCAGCTTGCGGTTTTTCCTGATACAGATGCGATCGATCGCCCTGCCACAAACTCGCTGTATTCCAAAACTCCCGTCAAACAAGCCTGGGCATTTTGCTCCCAATATTCCGGGAGATTCGGGAACTGTTCCCAATGAGATCGGCCGATGGCCTCGCCGTCGCCCAACCCGCAATCTGTTTCCCAGCGACGAGAAACCGACAGATAGCGCATTTCACCATCTACCATTGCCACGGCCTCGGCTGAGCGCTCCACAAACCTCCGAAATCTGTCTTTACTCTCGGACACGGCTGCCTCTGCGGGTTGTTGGGCGATCGGGAAAGTCCCGTCAACGTACCTTCCCAGTCCCTGACTTTTTTGCTGAACTGGCTTAGTGTGCACGGTTTGGGATTTCCTCCATAGCTGTCAAGTTTGAAAAATTCTGTTTGAGACCAAAAATGCTGTTTTCCCCTGATTTGCTCTCTCGGTCGATCTCCTTAGAGGGTCTCACCCATCATTGATATCATTTTTGATGGGGATATGTCTATAGGTATTGCTATCAACTTAAGGCTAAAGGTAGTGTCCGCCTGCTGTTTGACCATTAGGCATAGATCGCGCCGGCGCCCCCGGAATAATCGGAGGGGACTGGAGTGATCTCTTGCCTGCCCCAACTATTCCGGGGTACAAGAGGGCAGCGACACTAGGCAAAAAACGAGGTAGACAAGGGTTTTAGGCGATTGTTGACACCAATGGTCTATAGATACTCAAGAAAATTTCCCCCAAACTTTGATATTCAGAAGAGTTCCTAGTGCCCCCAAACTTTGATATTCAGAAGAGTTCCTAGTGATTGTTGGGTATTTTATACAAGTTCCTAAAAGAATGCAACTGTAGGCCCGTGATCCAAACCATGAGCTTCCTCAGGTATCGGCTCAATAAGTAGGGGTAACAGTTAATCTAGTTGCCAAGACAAGCCCAAGGGATGAAGAGAAGATTTTTCG
>NZ_JAUBRI010000015.1:57852-121133 GCF_036701795.1 Microcoleus sp. N9_A1 | reverse complement strand
CCTGGCACATCTCTTGATGAAGTTATTCGTGCTTATTGTGCAGAAAGAGTGTCTCATACTTATTTGAAATGACTATATCAGGTCAAATTGACGGCGAAGTCGTAAAAGATGGAAAGGATCAGCGGTTTGAGTTTACATGGGACGGTAATGACGAGAACGATCCTGCATCTGGTAGCGGTTGGCTCAAATTAAAGGATAAAAACTCGGTAGATGGTCGAGTCAAATTCCATCAAGGCGATAGTTCTAGCCTTGTGGCTGAGCGCATTAACAATAAATAAGCGATCGCACTTAATGCTTTAAAAGTGACTTTTTGAGCGATTTACTTACTTGTTCTCAGGAAGAGCCTGGTAACGCAGATCCGAAGGCTCTGCCTCCAATTTTCCTCTCGCGAGGCAGAGGCTCTAGACATGGGTTCTCAGGCTCTTCCTGGGAACCAGTTAAAATTTCTTTGTTATAAATCTCCTTAGGAATGAAAATTTAATAACTTAAGCGATTGCTCGTTACCAGGCTCCGCCTGGTAATGCAGATCCGGAGGCTCTGCCTCCTCTGATATCGCAACTTACAGAAGAGAAGACTGTAGGAGGTGCTTAAGTTATTAAGTTTTCGATCCTTAGATCCTCTGGCAAGGTGTTGCTGATCAAGTCTGAATCCCACTCAAAACCGAGCTGAACCATACTTTATTCGAGTTTGGACAAATGTTATAGGTAGACCTTTCTCCATCAAAGATGAGGATTTAGCCACTACCTATAGAGTGATTTTAGGTTTTGTCCAAACTCCAAATGCTTCAGCGCTGTAGTGAACAGGAGAAACTTATCACCATCCAAACCTCTGGTAGACATCCTCAAGCCTTTTGATGATACGTGGATGATTGAAAATACTATTGAGCATGGCATTACCCGAAAGATAGAACGATGTGCAGGTTGTTCGGAAAAACCTTCCCGAAAACAACTGTTGATATTTCCCAATAATGCGACTTCTACATTTGATAAAATCTTGACTTATTTTTCCTGGTGACAAGTGATGAATATGGAAATCCACAACATATGCAGAATATCCACGCATGGCAGCCATAAAACATAAATCAAACCCATATAAATGAAATCCATCCATGTCCCTAGATGCCCCCAAATTAGCATCTTTGCGTACTAGGATAAAGTTCTCATCCAATGATTGAACCTTCACGGGAAATCCCTCAGTGTTATGATCGCCATGGGGGTCTGTAAGCCTTAGCGAGAGAGATCCGAGGGATTTTCCCCCTGCATTTCCTAACAGTGCCCACTTCGGATCAAGTTTATTCAATTCAGCAATACAATTTTCCAATTGGGCAAGGTTGTGATTGACCAATACAATATCCTGATGGCAAATGATGATATACCTACCTTTTGCCATCCTCAGAAACTCGTTAATCCCAGAATAGGCATCGGCTGCATTTGTGATGCTATTATCGATATACAAATACTCAGTAATATCGGGAGCAAAACCAGCTTTGGCAAAGGACTCTAACATTTCCTGATATAGATCTTTATCAGTTAATAAGGTGCAAATTGAATACCTTGGCAAAACCGTTTCGTTTACCAAGGTTCTAAGATCCGTTGCCTTAATAGGATGATGCATTTTTACAAGACACCTTGTAGTTTAAAACAGCAAAATTCAGATATGCACCGCAAGAAACAATTTGCAAAAGAGTAGATGCTCCCTCACCTTGTTGAGAGAGAAGATCCCAGACTAGCTCCCCTTAAGCAGGAGATTTCATGGAAATCTAGCTTATATTATATCATAAAAAATCGGATTAGATTGGACTTTGGACAAAGGAAATTACCCAGCTACCTAAATAGCTGAGTCCAAAAGCAAGTCATCAAGCTCAAGTCAGCAATTTTTACTCGTTCCCTGGCTCTGCCCATTGGTGACAACTTCAGGCTTGCCTGCAGCTCGATGGTGTAAGGTAATCTGGTCTGTAAGGTGTGAAAGAAGAGCAACATGGGAAAACGACGTACAATCAATCCCGATCATATTCTCGATCGGAATTTACCAGCTCGCCTCAACTGAAGTGGTATTAATGGATGTGGCTGATGCGGTTGCTGATGAATTAGAACTCTCTACTGAGCAGATTTCTTTAGAAATGTTTTTTCGCGGATTCTATCACTTTAACCAGGCCTATTCTTGTGGCAAAGCGTCCGAGCATATCGCCTATTTTCCTGCCAGGGAGAACCAGGATTTGAGGATTGTCAAATATGAGCATAAATCCAGGATCAGACAGCAGTTATATCTGTCTGCCTATCCCACTTGACATTGGTGACAAATTAGGAAGTTGTCACCAATGGGTTCTGCCTGGGAACCAGTTAAAGAACAAATAACAATAACCAATAACCAATTAACCAGTTAAGAAGGATTAATTGGAAAATCGCCATCACTATCAACCTCTGCGGAACTTTTAACTAAATCCAAGAACGCAAACACGGCCGGAATCAACAACCCATCCCTCAAAACAGCCACCCCAATTACCCTTTCAAAATCCGCAGGCAAACTGCAAACTTTCACCGAAGTAGGTATCGGTTCCGCAGCCAAACGGGGAAGAATTGCTGTACCCAAACCTTGCATCACCATACTGACAATCGTTGAGTCTTCGCTGAGTTCGTAAGCGATATTTAAGGGAAACCCCGAAGTTGTCAAATATTTTCGCAGCGGTACAGAACAAGAATTTTCGGCCGGCTGCAAAATCAACGGATAAGCCGCTAATTCTTTCCAGGTAATCTTAGCACTTGACAATTTGGCAGTTGGCGGCAACAACACAACATATTTATCCCGCAAAATTTCTCTAGTTTCAAATTCATCGGAGATGGGAAGAGAGACAAAGCCGATGTCTGCTTTGCCCGATCGCAAAGCCTCTTCCACAGCTCGGGTATAATAAACTTCGGTAATGCTAACCGTAATTTTGGGAAAGCAACTGCGAAATTTAGCAATAATACCCGGTAGGATATGAGTTGCGACACTCCGAAAAGTAACTATCCGTACCTGGCCTCCCTGCAAACCTTTTTCTAAATCCGCTTCTTTGACCATCATTTCTAAGGTGCAGGCTATTTGACGCCCGTGACTCACCACCCTTTCCCCCACTGGCGTCAGTTGAGCACCGTGTCGCCCCCGGTGGAACAATTGCACTCCCAATTCTGTTTCTAAAGAGGCGATGGCGTGGCTGACGGCGGATTGGGACAGTTCCAATTGCAAAGCCGCCTCGCTAAAGTTTTCACAGTCTGCTACAGCTATCAAAGCTTGAATCTGAGAGAGTTTCATCCGCCGCGTATTGATTTCGTTCATAGCGTTTGTGCCAGTAGTACCCAAATTGTCACAAGGGCTTCGATATATCGATTTTATTCATACAACCTATGCAAGCAATGCTTTGATTTTCAATTGCCACAGAGTTAAGGTTAGTTTATCAGGTAACAGATAGACTTTTACAGGACTTGCACGACAACAATATTGTGCTGTAATTGCGATAAAAGTATTGCAGTTAAAGCTATTTTTTGTATTTTTATTGGTGCATTTTTTGTGGGAGTTATTACTTTAAGGTGTTGGCTATGTCTACTTATAAAAGTCAGATAAATCCCCGAATGATGAGGTTTTTTTCGATTGCCGATCGAGCTAAACTCTCCGAAAAACAGAAAGGGCTATCTCTCTTTTCAGCTATAAATAAAATTGGGCAGTTTTTGCTCTACCTCATTTCTGGTGAGGACGAACTGAGAATTTGGCAGACGTGCGATCGCTATGGTAACACTTGGTGGCACGGTTGCGATCGAGCTACAGGTCGTTCTACCTGTGTGGCAACTGAGGATGAAATGCGCGCTTGGCTCGATCGGCGTTATTGCCAATAGTAGTGTGTGGGTTGCGTGGAAATGAAGTGAAATACAGTCTTCGATTAGTAATTACCCATTAGCAATTACCCCTTAGCAATTACCCATTAGCAAGTAGGAGATGCTATGCTTCAAATATCTTCCGAATGTGCAGCGCCCGTTAGCGGAGCCCTCGAAGAGGATCGCATTATTCTGATGGAAAACGAGGTATACAGATTGCCTCAAACTCATCGAGAAATTCAAGTTTTGTCAGGAATTGCTTGGATCACGCTTGACCAACAGGACATCATCTTGCAAAGTTCTGAAAAAGCATCGCTTCCACCCAGCAAAAACTTTGCTGTCATATCCGCTCTCAACAATATGCCGCTGATTATGGCAGTCTGGCAAGACAAAAACCCAGTCAGAACCTAGGGATTGAGAAAAAATTTGGCAGGAACACCCCAAAAAGCTCTATCTTAATAGTTATCACTTAGCTATTGGAGGACTCGATCGGTGCACAGCCGCTCTTACCACTTCAGCTATCTCGCAGCTATAAGTATTGTCTTATCGCCCGCACTCAGCTTGCTGGCAATTTCAGACGCTGGGGCTTATGCCCCAATTATCAATGCGAGGCGCACCCAAGCGAGCGATTCCCTACGGGATAGCTTCGCTTCACTCGCCCAGGCAAATGACCCCAAAACGCAAGCATACGAACTCTTTGAAACAGGAGTAAAACAGCACCGGGAGGGTTTGTTTCGAGAAGCAATCGAGACTTTTGAGCAAGTTTTGGCAATCCGCAAGCAACTTGGCGACCAAGCGGGAATCGGAGAAACCCTCAATAATATGGGGGAAGTTTATGGCGAAATGGGTTTGAGGCCCAAAGCTTTGGAAGTTCTGCAGCAAGCTTTAGTCATTCACCGAGAAATCAGCGGAGGGCGTCGTATCGCGCGCACTCTCAATCTCATCGGTTTCGTTAACCGGATTGGGGACAATTTTTCCGAAGCGATGAAACTGCACCAAGAAGCTTTGGAACTTGCCAAAACTACGGACGACCAAATTGAAATTGGAGAATCCCTCCACAACATCGCGGCCGTGTACGCAGAACAGGTCAATTACGCCAAGGCGATCGAATTTTACCAGCAAGCGCGGACGATTCGCACGGCATCGGGCGATCGGCGCGATTTAGGCCGTACCCTCAATAACATGGGCGGCGTCTACTACAACATCGGCGACTTTAATAGAGCGATGGAATTTTACCACCAAGCTTTAGCAATTCGCCGGGAAATCGGAGACCGGGCTGGCGTCGGCCGTCTCCTCAACAACATGGCACTTACCTCTCGCAAACTCGGCAAAGATACTCAAGCGCTGATCTATTTTCAGCAAGCAATACCGATGTTAGAAGCAATCGGCGACCAGACAAGTATTGGACGCTTGCTCAACAATATGGGCGCAATTCATGAAAGTCTCGGTCAATATCCTCAAGCTTTAGAATCCTATGAGGGAGCTTTAAAAATTGCTCGTGAGGGCGGTGACAAAGCCGGAGAAACTACAGCGATGGAGGGCATTAAGCGATTGTCTTCCGGTCAGCTTGTACCGCAATAATGACAGTTAAGCGGTTCGGCGTATCGGGGGAAGATTAGACTTGCATTGCATAAGTCTTTGATCGATCGAGAAATCGCAGATGTAAGGCAGATAAACACAGATAAGCGCAGATTATTGAAGCAAGTGAAAGCGGTTGAATGCAATCTTGTCTATTGGAAGCGATGGACTTTGGCGACGATTTGGCATTCATCTGCAAGTCGTTGTATAATTGGTTAAAAATATATAGCTCAAAAAGAGGAAAAAGGCTTCAGGGGGGCTATATATTGATTAATATCGCGATCGCAAGATAGAAACAGTTTCTGTAGTAATTCGTCTGCCAGAGCGACAGCACAACCATTAATCTCAGCTATGGAGATCCGTACCGAAAATCCAGAAGATTTAGAAGCCGTTCGCAACGTCAATATTGCGGCATTCGGGCGAGAAAATGAGGCAAATCTAGTCGATCGATTGCGGGGAACTGGATCTACATTTTCATTCGTGGCCGTGCAATCCGATCGCATTGTCGGACACATTTTCTTCAGTCCGGTTGTCGTTGAAGGGAAATGTTCTAAAAATTTGTCGATTCTGGGGTTGGCACCAGTCGCAGTTCTTCCCGACTATCAGCGCCAAGGTATAGGAACACTGCTGATCCAGCAGGGTTTAAAAGAGTGCAGGCGATCGGGATTTCAGGCAGTGGTTGTGCTTGGTCATCCAGATTTCTATTCGCGTTTTGGGTTCATTCCTGCTAGTAGAAAGAATTTGGGATGCGAATATGATGTGCCCGATGAGGCTTTTATGGTGTTCGAGTTAGAAAGTGGAGCTTTGCAGGATTGCAGCGGAATGGTGAAGTATCGATCGGAATTTAGGATCTGCGAGTGATATTAATTCCGCCCTTCATCGGAATTATTCCTCTCTCTCTGAGCTCCCTCTGCGTTCTCTGCGTTCTCTGCGGTTAAATCATTCCGATGCAACCGGAACTGATATGACGAAGAAGTATCGTAAAAAATTATAAAAATAACATTTAGTAGTCACAGTGGAAAGCGGTTGTCCTGTACTTGCCTTTGTGAACCATAAAACCTGTACAACTATTACCCAGCAAAGTTATTTAAATGCCCCCTTTTCCCTTCTCCCCTTTTGCACCTTGCAAAGCAAAAATCGGAGTTTGAGCAGATTTCCCCTTCAGAGCAACAGCTCCCAAAGCCTCGCAAATGAAGTTTAGCCCGATCGACTCAAACACCATTTCAGCAATCAAAATTTGGTTTTCCCCCGCCTTGCTCATCAACCGAGCCGCCGTATTCACCGTATCGCCGAGGATATTAAACTCCCTGCGCCCTCGCGGTTCCCCAACCTCAGCAGCAAACACTGGCCCCAGGGACAGTCCAATTTGACAGCTTACTTCCACCTCTTGACCGCCGATAATTACCGCAGGCAAAGCTGCAATCAGATCTCGGATCGCAATCGCCGCACTAGCTGCGCGGCTGGCGTCATCAGTGTGAGCGTCGGGCACGCCAAAATAAATCAGCATATCCGAACCGTCTAAGTGCGCCGTTACTTTTTGCAACACGCCCCCTTTAGCTGACACTACAGCATCGATCGACGCAAACACCCGAGAAAAACCCACTACCAGATGGACTTCTTCCTCCGGCGAAGCTTTGTCCACAGACTCCGGTAAACCAATCAAGTTGACAAACATCACCGTCGGTTCGGGAAAATCCGGCGGGATTTTGCGCCTGTCTGCATTTTCCACCAGCAGTCTCAGGATAGTTTTGGGAATATAACTAGCAAGGGGTTCAAGCCGATTCACAGCTTCCCCGATTTCTTTTACCAAGCCCGCAACGCTACGATCGAGCAAGACCGAACTCGGCATCCGCCGCCCAGTCAAAGTGATATCATACTCTCCGAGTCGATCGTCCGTGAAATCGTCCGCCACCAAAAAATAACCCGGTTCCCCGGGTTCAAAACGAAATTGCTCTCCCAAAGACTCTCTAGCAGTTTCAGTCAAACAGACTCTGCCCACTGTCCCAGAACCCTCAGCTTGCTTAGCTTGCTGGACTGAATGCCCCAGTAGTACGTGAGCCATCCGCAGCGGCGTACCGATGTCAGCACTAATGTAGCGGCCGCAGTGGATGCCCACCCGCATCCTCAAAGACAAAACTCCCCGCGCCGTTTCAATATTGGCAAATTCAGCCATCGCCCGCTGCATCCGCAAACCCGCCCGCACCGCCCTCGCTGTATCCTCTTGGTAAACCCCTGAGAGAAACTGCACCAGCATGGCATCTCCGGTAAACTCCAGCAAATCCCCGCCCGATTTGCTGACAATTTCAATCATCGAGGCAAAATAGTCGTTAATCACGCCCAGCAGGCTTTCAGCTCCCTTGCGCCCCTGGGTCGCATTCGCTTCCAACAGCGAGGTAAACCCTGCCAAATCCGTGAACAGCAAGGTGCCTGTTTGCCATTGGTAGCGCACTTCGCCCGGGTTGGGCGGAGATTCGGACACGGGCCTGGGCACGTAGTCGTGGAGGATGTAGCGCAGAGTTCGCAGGTGATCGAAAACCCCCATTAGCGTTGCGGGGGACGGATCTACCCACGCAGCAGCGTAAAGTTGAGCCGAAAGGAGCGATCGCAGCCGCAGTTCGATCGCAGCCAAGGGAGGATTGTAGGTTAATCTATTAATTTCCACCTAAGTTTATTCTTAAAAAATAAGGTTTGTTCGATCGATCGAGAGGCCACACCAGTAACTCGACCTATACCATTATGATAAGTTTCCAGTGACTCCATATCAGCCAAACCCAGAACCCACTATAGAAACTTCCGAAAGTCACAGCTTGCTAGCTCCCGATTTGATCAGAGCTGCTCGCTCTGCCTATGGTATGTATCTGAAAGTGCATTCCGATCAGATGCAGCGTCCGGCGGGTGTAGTTGTCAGTCAAGGAAGCGATCGAGGCCAGATAATTTTTGCTTCGCAGCCGATTTTATTGCCCGGTGAACGTTTTGTTACTTTTGACGAAATTGAATCTCAAATGTATTAGGCAGTTGACAGTTGACAGTTGACAGTTGGGAATTGGGAATTGGGAATTGGGAATTGGGAATTGGTGATTGATAATTGGTGATTGATAATTGATAATTTGTGATTAATAATTGGTAACAATTCAAAAGCGAAACTACATCGCATGATTCCCAAAAAAGGTTCGTAGTGAGGACTTTAGTCCGCATCTTTCATGACTAGGACTTGGATTCCGAACGATAACACCTCATTGGTAATAGACTGCACACAATCTAACAACTCACAGCTAACAAATCAGAGAATTCAACAGTCAACAGATAACTTAATGGAAATTATATTTAATTCCCTTGTCAGCGCGATCATCTTTATTCTCGGATCTGCTATTGGCAGCTTTCTAAATGTGGTAGTCTATCGCTTGCCTGCGGGTTTGTCGGTGATCCATCCTCCTTCTCGCTGTCCCAAGTGTTTAAATCAACTCAGAAATTACGAAAATATACCCGTTTTCGGTTGGCTGTGGCTGCGCGGACGCTGCAATCACTGCCACAGTCGCATTTCTGCCCGCTATCCGTTGGTGGAAGCAGCTACGGGTTTGCTGTTTTTGCTCATCTTCTGGCGGTTTGGCGTAACAGTGCAAACTCTTGGTTTTTGGGCTTTGTTTAGCTGGCTGTTGGCTTTGTCTTTGATTGATTGCGATACAATGACTTTGCCTAATTCTTTAACTCGATCGGGTTTGGTGCTCGGATTGGTTTTCCAGATGGGCAAAGGTTGGTGGCCGACATTTAGTTCGATCGACTCGGTAAACTATCTGGTACTCGACGGCATCCTGGGAGCAGTTGTCGGGTTGTGGCTGTTTGATGCAATCGGACTTGCCGGGACCATCGGACTGGGGCAGAATGCTATGGGCGCCGGAGATACCAAATTGGCCGCCTTGATGGGAGCTTGGCTGGGCTGGAAATACTTGCTGCTAGCGGGATTCATCGCCTGTTTAGCCGGAGCTTTTGCCGGTGGCGGGGCGATCGCTCTCGGCTTGCTCGATCGGCGTCAACCCATGCCTTTCGGCCCGTTTCTGGCTCTCGGTACAGCAATTACTGCTCTGTGGGGCGAAGCGATCTTATCTACTTACTTGCAGTTGTTTTTCCCGAATTTTAGTTTCTGATCTGCAGGTAGTCAGGCGCGATCAAACATAACATTGTCTCAAAAATTGGTAAAATTGTTCCGTGTCTTGGATTACACTTAAAACCACTAGCTTTCGTTGGGAAGCGGAATTAATGCAGCAGCTCCTAGCAGCTCATGAAATCCCAGCCCGGATTGTAGACTTGGGCATAGCATCTTATTTGGGTGCTGGAAGTGCTACAGCCCTGCAAGTTCTTCCAGAACACCAGCGAACAGCATTGATCCTCATCAGTCCCATTGAAGAGGACAAGAGTCAGTAGTCAAGTCTGTTGTTTATTGTCAGTTGTTATTGGTTATTAGTGATTAGTTATTAGTTATTGGTAGCAGCTAACAACTCACAAATAACAACAGTCAACAGTCAACAGTCAACAGTCAACAGCCCACAGTCAACAGTCAACAGTCAACAGTTAACAATTACCAAGTTTTAATGTCTTTATTTGATTGGTTTGCAAATCGACGAAAATCAGTACCGAACTCCCAAGAACGGCCGGAACGAGAAATTGCGGACGGACTTTGGAATAAATGCGAAGCTTGCGATGCCCTGAGTTATACCAAAGACCTGCGAGCAAATCAAATGGTTTGCTTGGAATGCGGGCATCATATCAGAGTTTACAGTGACGATCGCATCGAGCAGTTGATCGATCCCAATACCTGGGTACCCATTAACGAAGGACTGCACGCCACCGATCCTCTGAAATTTCGCGATCGCAAAAAATATAGCGATCGACTTCGAGAATTTCAAGAAAAAACAGGCCACCTAGACGCCGTAGAAACAGGCATCGGCAAACTAGAAAATTTGCCAGTCGCCCTCGGAGTCATGGAATTTCAGTTCATCGGCGGCAGCATGGGCTCAGTAGTCGGAGAAAAGCTGACTCGCCTCATCGAACAGGCCACGCGGGAACGCTTGTCAGTGATCATTGTCTGCGCTTCCGGTGGTGCAAGAATGCAAGAAGGAATGCTCAGCTTGATGCAAATGGCTAAAATTTCCGGGGCTCTGGAACGCCACCGGGAAGCGAGACTGCTTTACATCCCGATTTTGACCCACCCGACCACCGGCGGTGTCACCGCCAGTTTTGCCATGCTGGGAGACATTATAATTGCAGAGCCAAAAGCTACTGTAGCCTTTACGGGCGGCCGGGTAATCGAGCAAACTCTGCGCGAAAAGCTGCCGGAAAATTATCAAACTTCCGAATACTCCTTCGCCCACGGTTTTGTAGACTTGATCGTACCCCGGACTCAATTAAAGAAAACTCTTGGTCAGCTCATCAGCCTCCACCAGCCCCAGCCTTTCTTGGCCGGCTCGGAATTCCCCGCCCTCGAAGCCAGCGATAACCACGCTTTGCCCCCGCAGACTCACGCTTTCAAACTTTCTCCCTAAGCTGTTGCGCCAGAGGATTGCCTGTTGGTGAGTGCGGGGCACAGAGAGAAATTTCTGAGGAATTGCCAAAAACCCGGCTTCTACCAACAATATTGAGTTTGGTAACGAGACGTTCACGCAGACACCGGGTTTTGAACCCCGCCCGCCCAAGTCCTATTGGTAATAACGACGCAGCAGTGGGATGATATTGATCGGAAGTTGATTGGCCCTGGAGTTTGGCTGGGCAAAAATGCCTAGTAGCAGTTAGCGGTTAGTTGGCTTGCGATAGATCAAACAATATCTCAGAACAAACTAACAGAACAAGCTAACAGCGCTTTCTAAAATTGTCCGGCTTTCAGTTAATAGCCGTCAACTCAATTTTGACCTGTCAGCGACCTAAAAATTATGGGTTTTGCAGACCTGTCCATCGCAGAAATAGCAGAGGACTTCAACGTCCCTGTTGAAGAAGTGATCCGCTTGTGCGATGAGTTAGAAATTGCCTACAAGCACCCTCAAACCCGTTTGGCTTTGGAGGATGTTAAGGCAATTATGTCCACTCTCGAAAAAAGGCGCGACTCAAAACTTCTTGCAGATTAGATCGCAAAATTCCTCTACCTTTAAAGGTAGGGCTGCACAAACTTTCGCCAGTTGTTGCAGAATCAGGGAATTTTGAACACACATCTGTTTGCCAGGTACGATCTCTTAGCGTTCAATAATTTGCCGGATTTTTTTAAGGAGAACCATGCTTAAAAGATATTTCATTGCTCTGACCGCTGTATTCTTGAGCTTTCAGTTATTTGTCAGCAGTGCGATGGCTGTCGAACTGAGTCCTGAACTTCGCACTGTGACTTTGAATGACAAGGGTGCTCCGGTGGTGCTGAGCCTCAAACAAGTTCAGCAAGGCAAACGCCTGTTCAATTCGGCTTGCGCTCAATGTCACGCTGCAGGCATGACAAAAACTGACCCGAACGTGAATTTGAGCCCGGAAACTCTGGCTTTGGCCAACCCG
The DNA here is from genome assembly GCF_036701795.1 of Microcoleus sp. N9_A1. Lineage (NCBI taxonomy): Bacteria > Bacillati > Cyanobacteriota > Cyanophyceae > Oscillatoriales > Microcoleaceae > Microcoleus > Microcoleus sp. N9_A1. The sequence continues at coordinate 109,185 of NZ_JAUBRI010000015.1, read as the reverse complement.
CCCCGGAATAATATTGAGTCGCTGGTGGACTTTATGAAAAATCCCACCACTTATGACGGGTTTGAGGAAATTTCGGAACTGCATCCGAGCATGAAGAGTGCGGATATTTTCGCTGAGATGAGAAATCTCTCGGATGACGATTTGTACGCGATTGCCGGTCACATTCTGTTGCAGCCCAAAATTGTCTCCAGGCAGTGGGCTGGTGGCAAAGGCGCTCGTTAATCGATTTTAGATTTTAGATTTTAGATTTTGGATTTTGGATGGGGAGAGGGCTGAAGTTCGGCAAGAATTGCTGGCTGGTCGTTTTTCGCTCTAAAATCTGAAATCTAAAATTTACCAGAAAAAATTGGTTTAAAGCCGGAACCCTGATCGGGAGAAATTAAAAGAAGACGATTCATTACTTCAATCCTCTTCCTTCTAGGTAGAGGTCGCACTCAACTGTCAACTGTCAACTGTCAACTGTCAACTGTCAACTGAACTCCGGCTCATTGATTATCGCAAAAGGTTGTAGTCCCTCATGCTGCGTCGTGGTGCTTTTGTCTGCTTTCTGTTGGGGATGTTAATTATTTTGCCGCTCGTGCTGTTGGCTCCTCAACCTGTTTTGGCTGCTGCCGATTCTTACGTGAATAGGTATTTACAAGCCAGCGAACCTGTGGCTCTGGAGTTGGACTCTGAGGGACATACTCGCTTGTTTTCGGCTCAGGATTTGTCTGCGGGCAAGGTATTGTTCCAGCAAAATTGCCTGAATTGTCACGTCGGAGGAGCTAATTTGCCCGATCCGACGATATCTCTGTCTTTGGCTGACCTCAAAGGGGCAACGCCTCCCCGCAACAACATCAATAGTCTGGTGGCGTATCTGAGAGAACCGATGACTTATGACGGTACTGAGGAGACTTTTTGGTGCCGCCAAGTGCCGGAAAGCTGGATGCCACAGGCTGAGATTGAAAGTTTAGCGGCTTTTGTGATCCGGGCTGCTCAGAAAGCTCCGGGCTGGGGCGTGGAGAATTTTGAGAGTTGAACTGCTACTGCCAAAAAGTGGTAAATTACTCGGAAGAAGGCGATACGACTGCGCGATCGCGCCTGTTTTAACTAATTTGGCGTAAGTCCCACGCTGTAATTGTACTCAATTGGGCGTCGGGATATAAGCCAAGCAAGGTCTATGAAAAAGAGCGACAATTTACTGTTTCTCTAGCAAAAAAACGTGTAAGATATAAGTGGTTGCGACCCACCCACTCGACTGCAAACAACAGGCTACAGTAGCAGTAATATGCTTGGCCTTGGACAACTGCGAGAGAAAGGGGGAAAGAACAGACCGCTGGTTGGTAAGGCACGTCCCACCATAAAATACAATCCAAGTTTGTTGTACGAAAATAGTTTTTGCCTTGGGAAACAGGGCTTCTGCGTGGGTTCCCTACGAAGGGATAAAGGGTGTAAAAGCCCAGAAATGCTGTGTAAGACTCGGATCGTCTTCAGTGACGAATCTCTGTAATGAGATACCCAACAGAGCAACGGCAAACGAGACACGAAGCCTACACTGTAGAAAAGGTCAGTGCTAGGTATTTCACCAGGTAAAATATCTAAAGAATCACCATTTGCGTGTCCATTAGAGGAGAACTGCGTTGAAAAGACTCTTATCGATCGCCCTGTTAGCGTTCGCAATTTTTACCGTCGGCTTTGGCCGCCCTGCTTTGGCAGGAGATGCTGCTAACGGAGCTAAAATCTTTAGCGCCAACTGTGCTGCTTGTCACATCGGTGGCGGCAACGTGGTTATGGGCATGAAAACCTTGAAAAAGGAAGCTCTTGAAAAGTACGGCATGAATTCCATCGAAGCTATTACCACTCAGATAACTAAGGGCAAAAGTGCTATGCCTGCTTTCGCCGGTCGCTTGAAGCCCGAACAAATCGAGGATGTAGCAACCTACGTGCTTGAACAATCTGCGAAAGACTGGAAAGGCTAAACTGCCTCTTTGAAGTGGGACAAGCTGGGCGGGTTTGATTTAATTTAAAACTTGTCTTCCCGATCGCACCCTCTCTCACCCTTTGGCGAATAAATATCGGTTTGCAGCGCTCTTAACCTATTGGGGAAAGCGCGCCAGAAATGCGATTTTTATTAGCTCAAGGGTGAGGGAGGGTAATTTTATTTTAGATTTTAGATTTTAGATTTTAGATTTTAGATTGCTAAATGCTGATTTTGTAGAAATTGTCAAGCACTTTATATTAAGATTTATTGTGGCGGCGCTTCCTAAATTAAAAGTATGTGCTAGGATATAACCCCTTATTAGCAAAGCCTTGAAATCAAAATTAAAATCAATCAGGAAAGTGGAGTCTACATCTGCCATGAACGTAAAAACATCAGCAAAAGTTAAAACTCAAGTTAACACTCTCGGAGACGCTGCATCTGGGGCGATTGAGAAATATTTCCGCAAAAGTGTAGAGCACGAGGCTGAAGTTCTCAAAGACCAAGACGCGGAAGAACTTCATCAAATGCGCGTGGGATTGAGACGTTTGCGATCGGCTGTGACTGGTTTTGCTCCGGTTTTAGATTGGCCAAAAGAGGCTTCTGAACGTAAAATTGGTAAGGTGGGGCGGATTCTGGGAACTCTCAGGGATTTGGATGTGATGCTCGAAAGTCTCCAAAACCGCTATTACCCGAATTTGCCGACTGACGAACAGGAAGTTTTGGATAAGGCTTTGTTGAATTTGCTCAAACAGCGCCACCGGGCTTTGAAAGGGGTGAGGGCGATTTTAGAACACAAAAGCTACGCATCGCTGAAGCAGTCGATCGAGGATTGGTTGGAAAAACCGAAGTTTCAGGCGATCGAACATTTGCCAATTGCTGAGGTTTTGCCAGATTTACTGTTACCTCAAGTCAGCGAGTTTTTCCTGCATCCGGCTTGGCTGCTGGGCACGGAATATGAAGATGGCCAAGTTAAAGTTGTTGATGATTTAAATGCTGAGGCTGTCGAAGAGAAGCTAGCAGCGGAAGGAACTATTCTGCACGATTTGCGGAAGCAAGCTAAGCGGGTTCGCTATTTGATGAATCTGTTTGGCGATTTTTACGGCGAGAGTTACGAAGTTTATGTCGAAGATGTGAAAGCTATTCAGGAATGTTTGGGCGATATTCAAGACAGTGAAGTTTTAGGGGAGTTTCTGACAGATTTTGTCGATCGCGATTTGAAAAAAGAGTTGCCGAAGTTGGCTGGTTTGTTGGCCGAAAATCGCTACGGGGCTTGGCAAAAATGGCAGATTTTGCAGCGCAGGTATTTGAAGTCGGAAATTCGTCAAGGTTTGCGATCGGTATTAATTCATCCTGCTGTTGAAGATGCTGCTAAAGTGGAAGCGTTGCAGAAATTATAACACGCAGATCCCCGATTTATAAAAGAAGTCGGGGATTTAAAGTGCGATCGCGCCTTGGTAAGGAAAATGACGACCGCTTTTGAGTATTAAGTAAAAGAAAGGGCGATCGCTTTTTTATTAATAGAAAATCACGACTGCAACCACTTCATAAACTTATTCGTCGCAGTACCAATAGACTCTCCGACTTGTTTCTTCAACCGCCACCGCCCAAACGCTTTTTCGTACTCTTCCCCTTCAGTTTGATACACATTCCAAGCATTCAGCGACAATCCCAAGCCCCACGTTAGTAAAATGAAAAGCGACCAAGAAAGCTCGTGCGCTGCTGCTAGATTAAATAAAACTAAAAAAGTATTGATTATCCCATACTTTGTCACATTTTTCTGCAATTTGCGACGACGGTAAGTGTTAAAAACCAGCTTTTCTTGAAATTCTCCTCTAGTTGCTAACCATTGTTGTTCCGCCGCCACAATATCCTGTTCGGAAATGCCCAATTCCGCTGCAATCTCGAAAAGCTGCACTCTGGATAATTCCCCTTCATCTTGTCGGCGTGCGATCGCAAGCTGTAAAATACCTTGAGCATCCTCTGAACCGTAAACTTGACTTATTTGAGTTTCATGAGTTGCCATAACGAGTTTCCGATAATTTCCGAAATTATTTCTATCATACATATAACCGCAGTTAAACCGCAGGTAGGAATAGGTGGCGGATTTCAACACCCTTTTAAGAACAGGCAAGATGCCTGTTCCACAACAGAGTTTACTTATTGTGGAACAGGCATCTTGCCTGTTCCCGATAGAGGTACAAAATACCAATAACTAACCCAAAGTATACATCCAGCCATCCCTGGCGCAAATCCTCACAATTCCGTCCCAAACTACAGGCGTCGCCTCAAATGACAAACCCGGCTTAAATCTCCCCGATTCTATTACTTTCAAACGGTAAAACTCCCCTTTAGCATTTTTCAAAGCATTCTTATCCCCCGACTTCGCTCGTTCCCAATTCAAATTGAACAAATAAACACCGTTGTATCCCGCACTGATCAGTTTATTGCCATCGGTAAAAATCGGAGTCGAAATTGAAGAACCAATCGCTTTTTTAAATACTATTACCGGAGTATCGTAAGACTGGTTTCGCCAAGGCACAGAAGTTTTTTCACCTGTAATCATATCTTGGGAACCGATGTATAAATTGCCGTCGATCGCATTTGTGGCAAACACCGCCGGAAACTCCCCTGGATTGTACTCATCATTCAACGCCACAGAGCCGATTATCCCGCCTTCCCAGCTAGAAAGGCGGCGATTCCCCGTCGGCAAAAACCATTCGACGCTGGCATTCGGTTCTTTGTTGGGATTCAGCTTCAGCACGCCGCCGTTGCCCTGAATGTATTGTTTTTCAATGGCACAAAACAGTTTTCCTGATTTGGAAATTACAGCACTTCCATCCAAATCTGAACCAGTATAGAAATCCCAAACTATCTTTTTAGTTTCAATGCTAATACCGTAAATATGACCGGAACCAGCAGCTATAAATATTCTATCTTTGAGCCTCGATGGCGATGACTCCGCTACCAAGTTGCCGCCGTGTTTGCTGATATCTGCTGCTGCATAAAGCTGTACTTCCGACAAGATATTTGGCTGCTTGATGCCTTGTTTGATTTTTACATTGCTTGTGGAACTATCGAGAAAATAGCCGATCGCATTTTCCCCCGCATTGAACAAAACTCCACCGCCGATGTCCAAAGCGCTGCTGTCATTATCCCGGCTGTAGCTGGGCGTTTTCCTGATGTCCAATTTCCAAAGTTCCTTGCCAGTTCTAAAAGATATTGCCCTAAAACTCGGCACGACACTTTTGCCACCCCCGCCACTGCGGCTGCCTTGCAAAATCACAATTCTATTTTCAGTGCTCGCTTTTTCATCGATATAAATCGTTGATGATCCTTTGATTATATCATCAAATTTATAGCGCCAAACTTCTTTATTGGTAGCAATATCTATTTTTCGCAAATTGTGGTCATAAGCCCCTATAATTAAATAAGTTTTTCCCCCGTCTCTGGTAATTGTCGGCTGTCCTGTCCAACCGGCACCGCTCCAAACTACAGACCGCCTTCCCAGAAAAGTCCGGCCGCTGCCGAGTGGAAATTTGTCGATTAAATTCAAGCTTTTCGGAACACCTCTGCCGTAGAAACGACGCTTGTCGTTACCTAAAAATGTCGGGACTAATAATTCTATTTCTGGGTCTGCTTTAGCCAGGAAATTGTCAAGATTAGTTTCTAATAAAGCTTGCTCCGAGGATGCAGTTTGGCTCAGTTTGATAACAGCAGGAGGAACAGCAGCGCTCAGCAAAAATTGTCCTAGCTGTTGATTGAAGGTTCTCCGAGATGATAAGCTCATTTTAGATCGAGATAATCAGCCTTAATATTAAAACATAATTATCAGCAACAACTCAACTAAAACATCTCGCGCTAAACTGCTAGAGGACTGACCGAAGCACAGGGGATTTAAGCCCCCACCTTTAGGTGGATTGTTTTTAGGCTGGGGCTTAAATCCCCTGCCTAAAAAATTCGCACTCCGAAGTCAACTGTCAACTGTCAACTGTTAAAAGCTTACCCAGCACGAGTAAAAGTATATTTGATTATGGTCAACCGTCTTGCTCAATCCCAAAGCCTTTACCTGCGGAAACACGCCGAAAATCCGATCGACTGGTGGCCCTGGTGCGACGAAGCCCTAGAAACGGCCAGAAGCGAAAATAAACCGATTTTCCTGTCAATTGGCTACTCTAGCTGCCACTGGTGTACGGTGATGGAAGGAGAAGCATTTTCCGATCGCGCGATCGCCCAATACATGAATTCGCACTTCCTACCGATAAAAGTCGATCGTGAAGAACGCCCGGATATCGACAGCATTTATATGCAAACCTTGCAAATGATGACCGGTCAAGGCGGTTGGCCCCTCAACGTTTTTCTGACTCCAGACGAGCGAGTTCCCTTCTACGGAGGCACTTATTTCCCCGTAGAACCCCGCTACGGACGGCCGGGATTTTTAGAAGTTTTGCAAGCAATTCGCCGCTTTTACGACACAGAAAAAGGCAAAGTAGAAGCCTTCAAAGCAGAGATTTTAGGCAACCTCCAACAGTCGGCAGCGCTGTCAGGAGTCACCGCAGAATTAAATCGCGAAATCTTCCAAAAAGGCTTAGAACTCAACACCGGAATTATTGCAGGCAGCAACCCCGGCCCCAGTTTTCCGATGATACCTTATGCGGAGCTAGCACTGCGGGGAACGCGATTTAATTTTGAATCAAAATACGACAGCAAACAAGTCTGCACTCAGCGCGGATTAGACTTAGCATTGGGCGGCATTTACGACCACGTAGGAGGCGGATTTCACCGCTACACCGTTGATGCAACTTGGACTGTGCCGCACTTTGAAAAAATGCTCTACGACAACGGTCAAATTGTTGAGTATTTAGCAAATTTGTGGAGCGCGGGAATACAGGAACCGGCTTTTGAAACTGCGATCGCGGGGACAGTAGAATGGTTGAAGCGAGAAATGATTGCGCCAACAGGCTATTTTTATGCTGCACAGGATGCTGACAGCTTTAACACTTCTGAAGAACTTGAACCGGAAGAAGGAGCATTTTATGTCTGGACTTATGCCGAACTGGAACAACTATTAACTGCTGAGGAATTGGCGGAAATTAAAGCACAGTTTACTGTTAATCGCAGCGGCAATTTTGAAGGCAAGAATGTATTGCAGCGCCGCCATCCAGGACAACTGAGCGACACGGTAGAATCGGCTTTGGCTAAACTCTTTAAAGTTCGCTACGGTGGCAATCCCGATACTGTAAAAACCTTTCCGCCAGCCCGGAACAATCAAGAAGCTAAAAACGAAAGTTGGCCGGGTAGAATTCCCGCAGTTACTGACACGAAAATGATTGCTGCTTGGAATAGCTTAATGATTTCTGGTTTGGCCCGCGCTGCAGCGGTTTTTGGAAATTTGGAATATCTGGAATTAGCTGTGACAACTGCTAATTTTATTTTAGATAATCAGTGGACGGATGGGCGGTTTCAGCGGTTGAATTATGACGGACAATCTGCTGTAACCGCGCAGTCGGAAGATTATGCTTTGTTTGTGAAAGCTTTGTTGGATTTGCACCAAGCGAGTTTGACTTTAGGCAACGGGGAAGAGGCAAAACAGTTGCCGAATTCTCAGTTTTGGTTGGAGAAAGCTGTGCAGGTGCAAGAAGAGTTTGATGAGTTTTTGTGGAGCGTGGAATTGGGAGGATATTACAATACTGCTAAGGATGCTAGCGGAGATTTGTTGGTGCGGGAACGCAGCTATATAGACAATGCAACTCCGGCGGCGAATGGAATTGCGATCGCCTCTTTGGTTCGTCTCGCACTGCTGGGGCAGAATTTGGAATATCTCGATCGCGCGGAGCAAGGTTTGCAAGCTTTCAGCAGTATTGTACAAGATGCTCCGCAAGCTTGTCCTAGTCTACTTTCGGCGATCGACTGGTATCAGCACTCTACCCTGATTCGCACGACTCCCGATCAAATTTCTGGCTTGATTTCGCAGTATTATCCGACTGCTGTCTGTCAGATTGAGGCGGATTTGCCTGAAGGTGTTATCGGGTTAGTTTGCGAGTGTTTGACTTGCAAGGAACCTGCGAAAAGTCAAGAGCGGCTGTTGGAAGAAATTTTGCAAAGTCAAACGCGAGTTTAGCACCAATACTGTCTATATTATTGAACCGCGAAGACACCAAGGACGCGAAGGAAGAAGGAGGAAGCAGAAGGAAGAAGTAGATTATCTTCTAGCGGGAAGGAATTACATCTTCAATCCGCTCCTCAATCTTCCAAAATCTCCACTAAGTCTTCCATTGTCACGTCGCTTGGACTTAGCTTTACTGCTTAGACGGCGATTGACCACGGTAGCGATAGTTAGACTTTGGACACTACCTAATCTTACTCTGTCCGCAGAATCTCAGTGGCTTCAGCCCGCTTGAGTGTCAAAAAATGCAAATACTTTCCGGCGGCACGGAAACTCGAACGCTGTCGCCGACTTGGTATCGCTGCAAGTCATCTCTGTGCAAATTTTGTCGGCGAAGGGCGATCGAACTTTTATCAGTCAACCGCACCGTATAGCGCGTGTCAGTGCCAATATAAATAGCCTCTTCTATGATTGCGGGCCAGCTATTTTCAGCGTCATAATTAGCCGGATAAATAGCAGCTTTTTCTGGCCGCAACACCAGGGTAACAACTTTCCCAGCGGGGATATCTTCGGCTGTTGCAACTAACACGGCTAACTGCTGGTCAACCAACACGATTATTTTACCGTTTTGCTTTTCTACTACTAGACCACTTAAAAAATTGCTGTCGCCAATAAAATCAGCAACAAACCGCGTTTTAGGATATTCATAAATATCAACAGGCGTGCCGACTTGTTGCAGTTTTCCTCCATCCATCACTGCAATTCTGTCCGACATTGTTAGCGCTTCTTCCTGATCGTGAGTCACATAAATAAACGTAATTCCCAATTTTCGCTGCATTTTTTTTAATTCTAATTGCATCTCTTTACGCAATTTTAAATCCAGCGCTCCTAGGGGTTCATCCAACAGCAAAACAGACGGCTGTTTGACTAATGCTCTTGCTAGTGCTACTCGCTGCTGCTGTCCCCCTGAGAGTTGGCGGGGATAGCGTTTTCCTACCTCGGTTAACTGTACTAATGCTAAGGCTTCAGCAACGCGATCGCGAATTGTTGTCTGAGGTAAATTCTCCATTTCCAACCCAAAAGCGGTATTTTGTGCTACTGTCATGTGCGGAAATAAAGCATAATTTTGAAATACCGTATTTACTGGGCGGTGAAACGGTGGGCGATTTTGCATCGGTTGGCCGTGAATGTAAATTTCGCCCGCTGTGGGAATTTCAAAACCCGCGATCATTCGCAAAGTTGTAGTTTTGCCGCAGCCGGAAGGGCCGAGTAAAGAAAAGAATTCTCGATCGTAAATTTGCAGGTTGATGTTATCTACAGCTAAGAAATCTTGACTGCGGACACTTTTAAATACTTTGGAAACGTCTAAAACTTCGACAGCGTGCATTGTGTTAGTATGTATGAGTGATAAAAATCTGAGTTCGAGTCCGGTTAAACTGATATCTTGCACCCTTCTCAATTACTTGTTTAGGAACGGGCAAGATGCCCGTTCCACAAAACTTAATTTTCTTGTGGAACGGGCATCTTGCCCGTTCTTAACGATGGTGCAACTCCAATGCACACTAAAAATTTAAGTGAAGCAGCCCCGGCAGAAACCTGTTTTATATCTACTTTCCAGCCCCTGCTTTAACTTCCGTCCAAGCTCGATCGTACAATGCAGTCGCTTTCCCGACATCCTCCAATAATTTCATTTTGCCAAAAACCTCAGCCGGCGGGTAAATTTGAGGATTATTCAAATCTTTCGGGTCGATCAAACCTTGATCAATTGCTGCTTTGTTGGGCGATCCGAAGTGGGTAAAATTGGAAATTTGGGCGCCTACTTCGGGCTGCAAAATAAAGTTAATAAATTTCTCCGCTAACTCTTTCTGGGGCGCACCTTTGGGAATGGTCATGTTGTCAGAAAAAATGATTGTTCCTTCTTTGGGAATAGCGTAACGGAGATTAGGATTTTCTGTCATCACTTGGAAAATATCACCGCTCCATTCCATTGTCAAATTTACTTCTCCTTGATCTAGCATATTTTGCCCGGTATCGGGGACAAAAGCTGCAATGATATTTTTACTTTTAATCAGCAAATCGCGGGCTTTGTTAATCTCTTCGGGATTGGTTGTATTTGGGTCAAATCCTAAATACATTAAAACTCCTGCAAATGTGTATCTGGCATCGTCTTGCCACGCGACTTTTCCGGTATATTTCGGGTCGAACATCGCCGCCCAACTGTTAATTTCTCCCTGGGTTGTTTTCACGTTGTAGCCAATTCCCATGGTTCCCCACTGGTAGGGCAGGGAATATTTATTTCCCGGGTCAAAAGCTTGATTGATAAACTTAGGTTCTAGGTTCTTTTGGTTGGGAATATTGTTTAAATTCAGCGGCTCAATTATATTTTCTGCGATCATGATTTTCACCATGTAATCGGCGGGAAATATTAAGTCGTAACCGGGGTTACCCTGTTTGAGTTTGGCATAGAGTGCGTCGCTGTTCTCGAAAGTGTCGTATTGAATTTTAACATTGTTCTCTTTCTCGAATTGGGCGATCGCTTCTGGGGCGATATAACTTGCATAATTGTAAATGCTGAGGACTTGCTGCTGGTTGCCACCTGTGGGGCTACAGCCGAAAGCCAACGTTGCACTCATCACGAACAAAAGTAGGAAAGTCAGCAGGCGTTTCATAGGTTTTGTTAGTTGCAGACGACATTAATTATGACACAAAAAGCTATTTTTTTAACTTTTATGAACTCTTAGCGATGATACAACCAGCAACAAGGAAGCCAACAACATCAAAGTTGAAATGGCATTAATTGCTGGCGTCACTGCAAATTTTATCATGCCGTAAACAAATAGCGGCAGCGTCATGGAACCGACGCCGGTGGTAAAGAATGTCACGACAAAATCGTCCAGCGACAGAGTAAAAGCCAGCAGTGCCGCGCTGAAAATAGCGGGCCAAATTAGAGGGAGAGTGATGCGCCAAAAAGTCCGCCATTCGTTAGCACCTAAGTCAAAAGCTGCTTGTTCTAATTGAGGATCGAGTTCCGCCAAACGCGCCCTGACAGTAATAGTCACAAAGGAAATATTAAAGACAACATGACCGATAATTACGGTAGGTAAGCCGAGATTGAGGCGAATTCCCGTGAGATTTTCTACGATCCGAAATACTAGGGTAAAGAAAACTAGCAGCGAAATGCCGATCGTAATTTCGGGCATAATAATGGGCAAAAACAGTAAAGCTTCTACAGCTTTGCGCCCCGGAAAATGAAAGCGTTCCAGTGCTAGCGCGATCATTGTACCAAAAATGCTTGCTAGCACAGTCGAAATAGCTGCAATTAGCAAGCTGTTGTTGAGTGCTGTCCAGATTCCGGCACTGCTACTCGTAGCAATCGTCGCGCCTGCATTGCTAAACAAACTGCGGTACCAATCGAGGGTAAAGCCGCGCCAAACGGCATTGAATCTGGAGGCGTTAAAGGAGTAAATAATTAAGATGAGAATTGGCAAGTAGAGAAAGGCAAATGCTAGTACAGCTTGTACCCAAAGCCACTTTTTGCCGATCGCCCGCACGAGTAAATCGAGTTTAGTCATTAGTCAAAAATAGGTTAGCCTGTAGGGGCGGGTTTTACCAACAATCATCGCCTCAAGCCAATAATCTCATAAACCCGCCCCCACCCAACTGTAAATCTCAATATACCTGTTTAAGTTTCGTCAGACACGCGGAAGTAAATTAACACCGGAATCAATATGATGACCGTCAACAGCATAGAAAGCGCCGAGCCAAAAGGCCAGTCGCGAGCTTTCATAAACTGATTTTGAATCAAATTTCCCACCATAACTGTTTTAGAACCCCCCAATATATCCGGTGTGATGAAAGCGCCGACGGCGGGAACAAAAACTAAAATAGAGCCTGCAACAATACCGCGAGTTGTTAAGGGTAAAAATACGCGCCAGAAAGTGCGGATATCATTAGCCCCTAAATCGTGAGCGGCTTCTACTAATACAAAATTGAAGCGTTCTATGCTAGAATATAAAGGCAGAACCATGAAAGGTAAATAGCCGTAAATAAGACCGATCGCCACAGCGAAAGGCGTAAAAAGCAAGTTTAACGGTTCGCTAATAATTTGCAGGCTTTGCAAGGCTGTGTTAACTACTCCTTCGCTACGCAGCAGTATGATCCAGGCGTAGGTTCTCACTAAAAAATTAGTCCAAAATGGAATAATTACCAGCAAAAGCAAAGCATTTCGCCAGCGAGGAGAACGGGTGGCGATGAAGAATGCTAGGGGATAGCCAACTAACAAGCAAGTGGCTGTTGTTAGAAAAGCCAGCCAGAGCGATCGCCCAATTACTCCTAAGAAAAGTCCACTGAACAAACGCTGGTAGTTGCTGAGAGTAAATATCCAAGTAACGCCACCGTATGTACCGCGTTCTAAAAAACTGTACAAAAGTACAATTAGCACGGGCAAAATGAAGAAAACCATCAGCCATGCCGTAGCGGGAAATAATAGTAGCAACAGGTTAGTCTGCTGGCGGTTTTTGACACTCATTATTCACTCAAGCGAAAGTTAGCACATAATGCAACACATTTTATATCAAATCCGCATTTTATGAATTATGTCATCATTAATAAATTATCAAGAGGTACGCAATGTCAGGAGAATCGTCAACCCCCAAAATAGTCATCGTCGGTGCGGGATGGGCCGGTTTAGGCGCTACCTATCACCTAGCCCAGCAAGGCTATGATGTCACCCTCCTAGAAGCTGGCCCCTATCCGGGAGGCTTAGTTGCAGGGTGGAAAACCGCCGGCGGGCGTTCCGTAGAAGCAGGCATTCATGGCTTCTGGTATCCCTACAAAAACATCTTTTCCTTAGTCAAGGAATTAGGACTCGATCCCTTCACGCCTTGGACTCGTTCTTGTCAGTATTCACCGGCCGGATTGGAAGTAGAATCGCCGATTTTTCAGGACGAACCGATCCTTCCCACACCGTTAGGAACCTTTCTTTATACCCGATTTAAAAGGCTGCCATTAGTCGATCGGCTTTCAGCCTTGCCCTTACTCTACGCCGTCCTAGATTTCGACAATTCCGACGAAGCTTGGCGCAGGTACGATCGCGTCACAGCCCGCGAACTATTCAAACAGTTTGGCGTTTCTGCAAGACTGTACCGCGATGCTTTTGAACCGATGTTATTAGTAGGTTTATTTGCACCAGGAGAACAATGTTCTGCCGCCGCAGCTTTGGGAATGCTTTATTATTTCATATTAGCACACCAACCAGATTTTGATGTAGTTTGGTGTCGCGGAACTGTCGGAGAAAAAATCTTTCGCCCCTGGGTTGAGCGCCTGGAAAAAATCGGTGCAAAAGTATTGACAAAGCAGCGAGTTACTGATTTAATAGTTGACAGCAACAACCGAGCAACAGGCGTTGTTTGCGGCGAAGAAACCTTCGAGGCAGATGCAGTTATTTTTGCAGTTGGCGTCACGGGAATGCAAAAAATTATCAGCAGCAGCCCAGCTTTGCAAAGTCGCCAAGAGTTTCGGGATGTGATGAATTTGGGTGCCGTTGACGTGTTAGCTGTTCGCCTGTGGTTTGACAAAAGAATTGACATTCCGCTGCCTTCTAATGCCTGTTTTGGGTTTAGTTCGACTACGGGATGGACGTTTTTTGATTTGAATGCTTTGCACGACGAATTCCGCGACGAACCGGGAACAGTTGTCGAAGCTGATTTTTATCACGCAAATCAATTAATCCCCCTCAAAGATGAGGAAATTGTTTCTCTAGTTCAGCGGGATTTAGCCACTTGCATTCCGGCTTTTCGGGATGCCAAAGTAATTGACAGCAGCGCGATTCGGCTGTCGCGGGCTGTGACGCATTTTGCCCCTGGCAGCTATCAATATTTGTTGCCTGCGGTAACAAGTTATGATAATGTATTGATGAGCGGCGATTGGGTTGTGACTCGCCACGGTTCTTGGTCGCAGGAAAAAGCTTATGTTACTGGTTTGGAAGCGGCAAATTTGGTAATTTCGCGTTTCAGAATTGGGAACAAAGCGGCAATTATTCCCGTGGAAGCTGACGAACCGCACATTCAAATCGGGAGAAAGATTAATCAGTTTACTCGCAGTTTGACTAAAACATTCATTCCCGATTTTTGGCTGCCCTAAGCAGAAGCAAGAAGGAAGAAGGAAGAGGGAATTTCTTGTTTTAAGTGGTAAGGTGTGCATTGCACACCTACCTATAGACTAATAACCAATGACGAATTACTGATGATACTATCTTCAAAAAAGAATACGATTTTAGACAAGCCCCAAACCCGAATCTTCATCAGTCATAGCCAATCTAAAATCTAAAATCTAAAATCTAAAATGGCATGACTATCGCCAATAAGGCCGGCCCTTCCAAAAAACTCCCACCGTAACTCCGATTAGTGCAGCTTCCGATAAACTTGCTAATAAAGGAGGTATGGGTAGGAATGACTTTAAGACCAAACCCAAGAGCACGCACAAAACTAAAACCCACAAACTAATTCGGTTGAGCAAAAATTGTTGTTGCCAATACTCTAAAAAGTAGACTGCTAAAGCTCCCATTCCCACAGCAGCAGCAAAAGGTATCAATATTCCCAGCGAGGGACCTCCGAGAAGCGTAAAGACCTTCCGGAATACTTCCGACTGAATCAAGCCCCACACTAAAAATAACTCCAATCCAACCACGATGCAGTTGACTAGGGCGGAAATTTGCAGCATTTCTCGCCAAGGTAAAAGTTTTAAGCGCCGCAGAAAATTGTTCACGATCGGCAGATTAAGTAGGTTGCTTTGATTTTATAACAGTTTTGCGCTGGCGATCGACCTTTGAGGTCAGTTTGTAAAGTAAAATAAACATAGAGGGCAGTCTCTTGACAAATTAACCCAGAGCATCTGCCTGCTAGTTGTTGGAACCGTGAAAGGAAAAAAGTTATGGTGGAGAACACTGTCGATTGTGCTGTAGCTTGCGTCAATGGCTGCGTTCTGGGCGACAAGTGCCCGAAGCGGGAATACGCAGAAGCAACGTCCAACTTTATTGAAAATACTTCTCTGGATAAAATGCTAGAAATAGCAGAGGAAGCGGTGAGAAGGAAACGGACGGAACCCCCCAAATGGATAATCCCTGATTTTCCCGAATAGCATTAGCCTCCGAATTAAAAAGCGATCGCCATGTTCAAACGGGCGATCGCTTTTTGTATTCCCTATGAAATAGCTGAGCCGAATCAATATATTTCCTGGGATAGAAGCTAAAAGCTTAAATAGCAATTATAATTACAGTTACTTATAGCCATTTCCAATTACTAAAAACAATTCATTTAAAGCCAAATTCGGACATTTTTAATTTAATTTAGTTCAAAAACAAACAGGAGCAAGTATCGTGGCACAGCAAAAGAAACCCAACGCAAAAACAACAACAGAACGGGATAATTTGGGCGATTTGCCTCAAGAAATTACCGAATCTTACGGCACCGGCGTCATCGCTGAACCGGGATTGAACCAATATGAAATCACAACCTTGAACGATAGCAGTTCGGAATACGGTTCCAGCAGTTCCCAAGTCAGCGGTGGAGATGGCGATGCTGCGGCGGAACAAGAAAGTGCCACTGGCGAGCAATCGGTGGGCGGAACTGCGCCTACTCCTGACCTGGATATGGTTGACGAACTTGGAGCTGCTGCGGGCATAGAAATGGCGGACGGAGCTATTTTGCACACAACAGATATGCTTGAACATCGAGATGAAAGTCGGTGGGAATTAGACCCGAGTTCTGCGGAAGATTATCAGGAACGACCGGATTTATAGGTCTATTTGGTACAAAAAAATAGGTAGTATAATAGGAGCGGGTTGACCATTATCCATAGTTAATATCCCAAGTATTTGTAAACCCGCCTCTCATCACTTTTGCTCTCGCAACACATATCCAACTCCCCGAACAGTATGCAGCAGGCGTTTGGAGTTAGTTGCTTCTAATTTAATCCGTAACGCACGAATATACACTTCAATAATATTTGACTCGCCCATAAAATCGTAACCCCAGACTTTTTCTAGAATTCGATCGCGGGTAATGACTTGACGGGGATTTCGCAGCATAAATTCTAACAAATCAAACTCTTTGGCAGTGAGTTCAATTAGTTGACTGCCTCGATAAACTTCACGGGTTAAACCGTTCAAGATTAGGTCTTCAAATTGTAGCTGAGCCGGGTCATTTGGTTGAGTTCGGCGCAGACGTGCTTTCACCCTCGCTAGAAGTTCTTCCATACTGAAAGGCTTAGTCACATAATCATCGGCTCCAGCATTTAATCCAGTTACGCGATCGGGTACTTCATCCTTTGCTGTTAACATAATTATTGGTACTTGCACGCCAGTCGATCGCAACCTCAAACAGATATCTAATCCAGAGATACCCGGAAGCATCCAATCTAAAATCAATAAATCCGGTTCAGCCGTGCGGGCGAGGGTTAATCCATCCAATCCATTGGGGGCGACGGTGACATGATATCCTTCAAGACTAAGTTCAGATTCGATGAACTTTGCCAGTTTAGGGTCATCTTCAACAAGGAGAATGCGATCGCTCATAGCTGCGGATTCCAGACAGGTAAGGTGATAGTAAAAATACTACCTTCTCCCGGTTTAGATCGGAGCGTAATACGTCCTTCCATGCCTTCGATCAGGCTTTTGGCGATCGCCAATCCCAACCCTGTACCGTCCCTAGAGCGAGTCATAGACTCATCCACCCGGTAAAACCGCTCAAAAATCCGGTTTTGATGGGGGAGAGAAATACCAATTCCGCGATCGCCCACATGAATCATCACCTGTTGTTCCTTCTTTTCTAAGACTAACTCAACTGGTTGTTCGGGAGCAGAATACTTGATTGCATTATCAACTAAGTTAATTAACACCTGTTGTAAACGATCCTGATCGGCACAGGCTACAACATCCTCATCATTTGACACCAAAATAATTTTTCGATTGCTAACTTTTTGACTCATCTCTGCTACCTCAGCCACCAGAGTATTCAGGATCACCGGATTCAAACGAAAGTGCAAGTTGCCACTATCAGCCCGTGCCAAATCCAGCAAATCTTCTAACATCCGAATCGTGCGTTCAGTTTCCCCAACCGCTGTTTCCAGTGCTTGCTGCTGATAATCACTTAAATTAGTGCTGCGGCGCAGCAAACTTTGTAAATAACCAACAACAACCGTCAGCGGAGTGCGTAATTCGTGGGAAACATTACCGACAAATTGGCGTTGTTGCTCCCAAGAACCCGACAATCGAAACAACATCTCATTAAAGGTTTGCGCTAGTCCTAAAATCTCATCAGGAGCCTGATGCAGTTGGAGTTTTGCCGCCTGCAAATTATCAGCAGACAAAGTGCTAGCTACCTGACTCATCTGTTCCAAAGGATGGAGAGCATGACGAATGCGACTGGCGATCGCCAACATTAACACTAAGATTACTAAAATACTGACAACAATTAGACTGCGAATCCCATCATTTAATTGACGTTGCTCATCAGTGATATCTTGAGAGAAATATACCGTACCCAGCAACTCATTTTTGATCCTCAGAGTTGTACTACATATCACCAAGTAGCGATCGTCCACCTGAACAAAAGTCGGCTCAGCAGGTACTTCCGTCAACGAGATCATCTTCGTAATTTTAGAAGATTGCATATCCATATCAGGTGAATTCACCAAAAGCATCCCATCCTTTCGCTTCACCCACACCATAATTCCTCCTGTAGAAGCTTTATGAACACTTCGAGTCAAGCCAATTTCTAGTGAACCCATTTCACTATAAAGTTCAACCTGTTCGGGAAAACGCATTCCAATATATTCCAGCGTTTGTTTGTGGGCACCAACTAGATTTTGCGACCTTTGCCAGCCAGCCCAAAATGCCACACTGCTAAGTCCTAAAATCGACAGCACTAGCAATTCTAGGGTCAATCGAAACTGAAGCGAAGAAGTGGAAATTCGCTTACCAGTGAGATGGTTGACGACAGCTCTAAATTGGGGAAATTGCTTCATTTTTTTTGTAAGTATTAGTGATAGTAATTAAGTATGAAAATTAGACAAATTCCAACTAGAGCAATCAAAAGCAGCAATTGTGGGATGGGCATCTTGCCCGTCCTCCAAAGGTGGGATGGGCATCTTGCCCGTCCTCCAAAGGTGGTTTATTTGGTATGAGTGAGTCCAGAAATGTAGATAAAAAGATCCATCAGAATGCTCGCTTAAAAGTTTTCCGCAGTGCCTTTAATCTGGTTAAACTCAAATCGTCGAGCATAATCTGCTTCACCATAAAGATTAAAACTAATTGTTGGTTCATCTCCGAGGGCTTCCACATGATGAATCGCATCAGGCATCAAGCACAAAACGTCACCAGGTGCAAGCAAAATATCGCCCACTGTTGTGATTTTATCGGGAAACTTGCGAGTTGGCGATCGCTGCCAAAAAGTATTTTTTTCCTGTCCACCAAGTAGCGCCACCAATCCCCAACTGGCATGATTATGAATCGGAGAAACTGCACCCGGAGCCCAAGCAACCAACTGCACCGTCAGAGGAAAAAATGGTTCATCATAAAGCGTTTGTACTGCCCAGCCTGTCTCAGAGTCAGGCTCAAGGAGAGCAATTTGAAGCCAGGAAGAACTATCTAACAATCTGCGGACAAGGGGACAAATTGCCTGGAGTCGTAAATAATCATCACTAATTCGCTCTAATACATCTTCCAAGTCAGTTAGAAAGCGGTAAAGTCGGTAGGGATGGGTAAAATCTTCAATTTGACTTGTAGTCTCACAAACATGGCACTGTCCATCATCAGTCACCAACCAGTCTTTTCCTGTCATAATTTCTCAACTCGCGGTTAAATTACTGCACTACTAAAAGATAGTCAGGGTTAATCTCCACTCTATAAGACATTCCTGGCAAGTAGATGATGCCTTCCTAATTCCCAGATGAATTTTTGCTGAAGAAACGGACATATAAAGCATTCATAGTTTTATCTCCCATCCATCTCTTCCTCATCTAGCACTCATGTTTTTGAGTGTTAATGTAAACAACCTCAAGTCTTGAGGACAACAAAAAGCCAGAAAAATTGCCAGAGAGCAAGAAGTCTCAAGCAAATATCTGGCATGGAACTATTAACAATTTATCTGGAAATTAGACACATGAAAGTAAAATACATTACCACCATCGCCATTGCCACCATTCTAGGTTTGGCAACAGCTAATGTTAGCTACGCCAACTTCAAGGCGGCCACAAACTCAAACTCTACAACCGTTTCATTCAAGATTGCAGAATCCAATCCTTGTGCTGGTAAAGCCAATCCTTGTGCTGGTAAAGCCAATCCTTGTGCTGGTAAAGCCAATCCTTGTGCTGGTAAAGCCAATCCTTGCGCTGGTAAAGCCAATCCTTGTGCTGGTAAAGCCAATCCTTGTGCTGGTAAAGCCAATCCTTGCGCCGGTAAAAGTAGCACAACAACCGTTCATCCTCAGTTTTACACCGAAAATGGTATGGCTCTTGATGGTCAGGATGTCGTAGCCTATTTCACCCAAAGCAAATTAGTTATGGGAGTTAGCCAATTTAAACATAATTGGGGTGGAACAACTTGGATGTTTGCTAGTGCAGCAAACCGTGATATGTTTGCTAAAAATCCTGAAAAGTATGCTCCTCAATACGGTGGATATTGCGCCCAGGGAACCAGTGAAGCGCATCTTGTTGTGAGCCAGCCTGACGCCTGGAAAATCGTTAATGGGAAGCTTTATCTCAACTACGACAAGAAAGTACAAGCACAGTGGATGGGGGATATCCCTGGTCACATTGCTTCAGGAAACAAAAATTGGCCTGCTATTCTGAATAATAAAGAACTGTTCCGCTAACCTCAAATTGATGCAGGAAATTAGTCGCTAACCGCCACTGACATTACCGCCAGCAGTTTTCATTTCCCTGAGAACAAGGTAATTGTAATTGCGTTATTGCGTAATTTAAAAAGCTGTACCTCACACAATTGACAACTGCTATATTTTCTGAGCGATCAACATATTCGGTGAGTTACCCTTAATAAAGCGTGTTGGTAGTCAGGACTTCAGTTTTCTCTATGCCGATGAACAATTATTATTAGTCCTGACTATCAACTTACTGTGGGTTAGATGGCCGGATATGATATGATGTATGGCAAAAACCAGGTTGATGAAGCCAACCCTCCTCAACAAAAAGGTGATTTATGGAATTTAAAGATTTTCTGGCTTTGCTGCATCCTATTTTAGCTGTTGCGATTGTTTTTCCTATGCTTGGTGTTGTTCTCAATATGGCGTGGCAAACCATGCAGCGTCGCAAGCAAATTGCATCCGGGGATAAGAGCAAAATTCCACCTGTAGTCGGTCAAGAACACGTCAAAGCAGGTCGAATTCTGTCGGGTTCTGTGGTAGGAGTGACTTTGTTGGGTTTAGGCTACGCGATTTTTGAGCATATCTTGAGCGAACAGGTTTGGAGCAAAAACTCGTTTCAGGTTATTTTCATTGTGCTGATGTTTGTGGCGACTATTGCCTCTTTGGTGATGCTCTATCGATCGACACCGGCGTTATGGCGCGGCATATTTGCGACCTTGACGGGTGCTGGTTTGGTGATTCTTGGCACTCAAGATGGCGTTTATCGGCGGACTAATGAATGGTATTGGTCTCACTACTACATTGGGATCACCGCTGCGCTACTGATGGTTTTCTCCCTTGCCATTATTCAAGACATCTACAAAGATCGATCGAATCGCTGGCGCACTGTCCATGTCATCTTGAACTCGATCGCTGTCATGCTGTTTCTGGGACAGGGAATGACCGGAACCAGGGATTTGTTGGAAATTCCTCTGAGCTGGCAAAAACCCTATATTTATAGCTGTGACTTCGCCAATAAGACCTGTCCAAAGCCGTGAGCGATCGCATTACTTCGATATTCCAGTCGAAAATTAGTATAAATTAGACCAATAAACCCGGTTTCTGAATGTAACAAAGTCGTGGTAATCACAGGGATGAGAACGAGAAACCGAGTTTATGAGGCCCGGAGTGCGTGAGTTCTCATCAGTCATAAATCTTAATCATTGCGAGTCAAACCCTGAAGGCTAACTTGCAAAATCGACAAACCCAAAATTAGCAAAAACAAAACCAACCCGATCGTACAAGCATAGCCAATTTCCAAATCCTTAAAAGCCCGTTCGTAAAGATAATAAACAACAGTCTTAGAACTATTGCGAGGCCCGCCCTGAGTCATAATATAAACTTCTTCAAAAACCTTAGTAGCAGAAATCGCCGAAATTACCGCTACCAAAACTAAATAAGGCTTCATCAGTGGCACAGTAATATCCCAGTGCTTTCCCAAACCATCAGAACCATCAATAGCAGCCGCCTCATAAAGTTCTGCCGGAATAGCTTGCAGCCCTGCCAAATAAATCACCATGTAATAACCCAATCCTTTCCAGATAGTAACTGCCATGACGCTAAAGATTGCTAACTTCGGATTAGCCAGCCAAGAAACAGGAGGTAAACCCAACAATTCCCCCAACTGATTCAGCAGTCCAGTCTCAGCAAACAGCCACTTCCAAGCAATCCCGGCGACAACCATTGAAATTACCGCGGGCGTGTAGTATGCGGCTCGAAACCAGTTCATCCCCTTAAGTTTTTGGTTGCACAAAATCGCCATTCCCAACGGTAGAACAACCAATACAGGCACAACGCAGGTGAGATACAGCAGTGTATTCGTCAAAGTTTGCCAGAATGTGCGATCGCCCCACAACCTCTCAAAATTCTTTAAACCCACCCACTGCGGCATTTGAGTTAAATCATATTCGTAGTTGGTAAAACTCAAATAAAAAGCTTGCACCGCCGGCCACAAAACAGTCAAACTCAAAATAAATAAAGCAGGTAGCAAAAACAAATAAGGAGTCAGGTTTCGTCGGGAAAAAGTCACAGACATAAATTAATTATTAGTTATTGGTTATTAGTTATTAGTTATTGGTTATTACTCGTTCCCAGGCAGAGCCTGGGAACCAGTTATCTCTTACTTAGTCTGCGGAGGCAGACTTGGTTTGTGTAGACGCGGTTTCAACCGCCCAGTAATAAGGGGATAACACTTATTTAACTCCCGAGAATAAAGCCTGCCACTCTCCGGGAGAACTAGCATTTTCCCCCTCTTTTACCTCAAAAGTAACATTGCAAGCTTGCGGTTGTTCCAAAGCCTCCACACACAATTCTGCAATATCTTCCCGACTGACCTTGCCCCTAATATTGTCTCCTTGCTCAAATATTAAAGCTTTCCCTCCCGGTTCTTCAGTCAAAGCGCAAGGTCTGACAACAGTATAAGGTATGCCGCTCGATCGCACGCAATCCTCCCCTTTCAGCTTCCAAGTCAAAATCCCCCCCAACATATCATTCATCCTGACAGCAGGCGGTTCTTCTTCCAAGTTAATTCCCGGGCGGCCAGGGCGGGTAACTCCTGCCGAACTCACCATCACAAATCGCGGCAAAGTCTTTCCCCCATCAGCTTTAATAGATTCTAACTCCAGTTGAAAAATACCAGGTGTAAATTTCGGGTTGAGCGCGCCATCATATTCAAACTTGCTCAACATTAACTGAAAAGAATAAATAGTGCTGGGATCGAATTTAGAGTCATATTTGACAGTTTTCGCGCGAAAGACAGGAATCAACTTATCGAAGGGAACTGCGATCGTAATCCAGGTATTGTAAACAGTATCGAACGAATAGCAATAACCAATTCCATCCCATTTAGCCTCGCTACGCACAATTAATTTGTAGCGCTTACCGTCCCCTTTGACCCGCAGCAGGAGGCCGCTAAATCCTGCGAGATCGATCGGAGGATCGAAGTTGCGGGTACGCACCGAAGCAAAGCCGCCCGAGTTGGCAGTAGAAACATTGCCTGTGAATATCGCTGTATTGTCTGTAAGTACGATCGAACTTTCGCTGGTGCCACCCATCACAATGTCGTCCAGGGCACCCCAAGTTTCTTTTAAATCTTGGCTGGGTTTTGTGAAGTCGAAAATTATTTTTTCGCCTGCTTGAATTAGCTGGCGGCGAACAGCTTGCACTAAATTATTCAGGCCTTTGTATTCGACTATTTCGGGAACATCCACAACTTCCGGCATATAAAATTTGATGCCTTGATAGTATTTTTCCCGCGTTGGGGTGTCTCCTTCTATCGGTTGAACTTTAGTGCCGGTACAGCAGATAACTGCTTCCACACCCTCGGTTACTAAAGGTGTTAGCGTCTCTGGCAGAGTAATATCTCCTTCGACTAATTCGACATTTTTGCCGAGAATTTCTGTTGCTCTTTTGGTATCTCTGACGAGGCAGCGTACCCTATATCCCCGCTGTTGCAGCCGCTTCACAACTCGTTTCCCGACGCCGCCGGTGGCACCGGCTACCAGTATCAGTTTGGGTTGGTCTTTTTTAGTTTTGCTGCTGCTTCCAAAGAGTTGTTGCAGCCAGCTAATGCTGCCAATGAAGGGAATGACGCCGAAATAAGCCAAGGTTTTGAGAAACCTGCCGGCATCCCATTGGGCGGTTTTTTTTTCAGTCATACTAACTTCCTCTGAATTGGCTCAAATCTACTTAGCTGCTTTTGTATTTTAATCGAATTTTCGATTTTTGAATTTGGGCTATTTCCTAGCCTTCCCGAAGGCACGCGCGAACGGGATAGCTTCGCTTTTAGGCGGACTTTTTTTTCACTTCACAATGGGTTTGGGATGAGTTTGGTTCAAGGGAATCTCAATAATCAACTCCGTTCCCTCTCCGGGGGCTGAAATGCAAGTCAATTTGCCGCCGTGTTGTTCCACCGCAATTTCGTGGGTAATCGCCAAACCTATCCCCGCACCTTTGCCTACCTGTTTTGTGGTAAAAAAAGGCTCAAAAATTTTCTGGCGAACTTTTTCTTCCATGCCCCAACCGTTGTCTTTGATCCGAACTGCTACGGCTTTTTCTCCGGGACAAAGTTCAGTCACAATCCGAATTTGTCCGTACTTAACTGCCTCTTCTTTGTCCCCGCCGTGCGACGATAAATTATTGTTGACAAAGGCCTCTTCGAGAGCATCAATTGCATTGGCCAGTACATTCATAAATACTTGGTTTATTTGAACTGCGTAACACTCAACCAAAGGCAGAGATCCATATTCTTTGATGAGATGAATTGCTGGGCGATCGGGCTTCGGTTTGAGTCGGTTGCTCAAAATCAATAAAGCGCTGTCCAATCCGTCGTGAATGTCAACTGGTTTAATCTCTGCTTCGTCAATTCTAGAGAAATTTCGCAGCGACTGAACTATCTCGCGGATGCGGTTAGCTCCTACTTTCATTGAACCCAGCAACTTCGGCAAGTCTTCAGCTATAAACTCTAATTCTGCTATTTCTATTTGTGCTTGAATTTCCGGCGAAGGCGACGGATAGTGCTGCTCGTAAAGCTGCAATAAATTGATCATTTTTTGACTGTATTCATTAGCATAGCTAAGATTGCCGTAGATGAAGTTAATCGGGTTAGTAACTTCATAAGCTACCGCCGCCACCAACTGTCCCAAACTTGACATTCTTTCGCTTTGTACCAATTGAGTTTGCGCCCGCTTAAGCTCTGACATTGCTGTTTTTAAATTAGCAGTTTTTTCGCGTTCTCTGGCGACTGATGCTTCTAGTGCTGTATTTAATTTTTCGAGTTTGTCCACTTGGCGCAGCACTATATTAATCATTGCTTTTTTCAGTTCCAATGCAGCGTCTATTTCGCATTGTTTCCAAGGCAACGATTTGTACCTGACATTTTCTTGCCACAGCTCGAAGGATTTCCGAGGAGACAGTCGATGGCTGCCATCTTCATCTATTTGAACTGTTTTGTTGGGGTTGCCCGCCCAATTTACGGTCTTAATTACTTCCGGGCGAAACCACAAAACGTATATTTTCTGAGTGGGCGATATTGCTATGGCTAAACACCCGCTGGCAGTGTCTTTAAATCCCTCAGCTTCGGGATAGTATTTGGTGAGGGAGTCTGTATAAAAAATTTCTTTATTTAAATGCTTTTGCACCCACTGAGTTAAGTATTTGAGGGATTCTCCTTGAGGTGTTTGCCCTACTTGATAGCAATTGTCTCCAAATACTATTGCGGCTCCCTGGGCGTTGACTGCTTCTAGCAAATTATGCTGACATTGACCTAACACTTGTGACAAGTTTTCGGAGGTGGATATGTCTTCAAAAATTTTGGTTTGAATGGATTTCAAGTGTAGTTTGTAGTCGTAGTCTTCGTTTCCTTCTTTTGATTGCAGTTCTAAGGACATTACTTGCCCGATAAATTCGCAAGCTGCGCGCAATTCATAGTTGAGGTGTTTTGGTGTATAGTTGTGGCAAGCAATCAATCCCCACAGTTTTTTGTCTTTGACTAACGAGATCGACATCGAAGCTGCAACGCCCATATTTTGCAGGTATTCTATGTGAATGGGAGAAACGCTTCTCAACACGCTGAAACTGAGGTCTAGGGGCTGGATGGAAACAGCATTGTTTCCTGAAACAAGGGAGACGGGTTGATAATTAATATCTGGGATCAACCTCAGCCAATTTAACGTATACAGTTGTCTGGCTTGTTTGGGAATATCTGAGCTGGGGTAGTTTAATCCCAAGAAAGGACTGATATTTTCTGCTTTAGCTTCAGCGATCACAGCGCCGTTGCCTTCGTGGTCAAATTGATAGAGCATAACTCGATCAAAACCCGATATTTTTCTGACTTCTTCTACAGTTATTTGAGATAATTCTTTGAGATTTTGGGCGCTTTGAATTTTGCTAACAGTGGCTCTCACTGAATGATAAAAACTAAAAACAGAAAGATTTTCTGGGCTGGTGGCTAATTCCAACTCGACGATCAATACTTCTTCTACTCGGTGGAGGATGCAGTCAAATTCTAAATATTTACCTTTGTTTGTGACAGAGAGTTTAATGGGATTAACGGTTTTTAAGTTTTCATTAAGCAAACAAAGTTTGAGTTTTTTTAGTTGAACTCGATTGAATAATAAGCTCAAATTTCGACCAATCGCACTTTCTGCATCAATTCCTAACAAATCTTGCGTATTTTCGCTGGCTTGCACTATTTCTAGTTCAGGTTCTCGTACAACAAGTAGCACCCCGTGTGGCTGAATGTGTCCCGATATATGAATGGGTTCTCTGTCGCAGTTTGTCAAGTCAACTTCTTCGAGTGCGGGAATTGTGATTTGTTGATCCATTTTCTTTGTCTTCCGCTGTAAAATTTCGAGAGGGTTCTATTGATTTGAGATTTGAGAGCAAATTGGCTTTTCCATAATAATCTCATATTGTTCGATCGCATAAGGACTCGATCCCTTGACGGACACGGAGAATCAATCATCCGATACTCAGCGAATCAAAAATGATTTAGTCGAAAACCAGCCTGCAGTATGTGTTGCTGTTCAAGCCGCCTCAGCCTTCTAGGAATTTTACTGACTTGGCTCTTCTATACTATCGCTTCCCGATGTTAATTATCATAGCAATTGTTGCCATTCTTCAAGTATGTTTAATAATTTCCCAAAACTTTAATATTTGTGGTAAAATTTTGCCTGCTGGAAAATGGGGATAGAAATGCGTCTCCAGAGCGGCCTACTTACGGAAATATTAAGTTAAGGTGAGGGTGACAAGATATGAAAGTCAAGTCACGCTAAGCTCTTTAAGTATACCCAACAGGCCCGACAATTAGACTGATGATCGACTTCAATACAGTTACTGAATTTTCTCATACCTACTGCATAGCTATCTGTGCCTTCTTAGTTCCGGCAAACTTGCTGACTACTTTGCAGACAGCGATTTTGACAGGGCTAAACCGACCTCGAATACAAGTTTGGGCGTCTGTGGGTGTGGCAAGCCTTTGGGCTACAGCAATGATATTTCACGTTTTTACCTGGTTCGCGATCGGGATAGTAATGCCTCCGACATACATTTTGCTAGTTATGGGAATCACTTGTCTGACAATCAATGTCTGGGCGATCGCTCATCCTGCAAGCATGATGCAATTAATTCGAGTTGCGGTATCAGTTGTTAGGGGAGCTTTCAGGAGAAAGAAGGATTTAGTTGTCTAAGAGAGAAAGATATTGTTATCTAGGAACTCAAAAAGAATTTGGCAGGGGGTAATGTGAAAAATTTCAGGGAAAATATTGGTTTCAGAAGAGTTTTTCGGGTGGCAAATCGTGCTTCCGAGAGCTGAGTATTCAGCGGTTATTCCGGTTCGCGATCGCGACAATCTTCTGTTTCCGGGCCGCGGGGATGGATCGTGCAATTGAGCAGGTAGCCGCCATCGCTTCTGCCGTAATAGTAGCGACATCCGATGCAAATTGCGGGAGGTTCGATCGCACTTTGGTAAACCGGATAATCCGCAGTCGCCAGCAGCGAAAAATCGCGCTGCGTCTGAACATTCCCGATAATAGCGCCGGAGAGTTCGACACCTTGGCGGATGTTTTCGATCCTGGTGTAAGGCGGTAGGTAAATGTCAATACAAAGGCGTATGCCCTGGCTATCCTGCTCGTGGCGGGTAATAGTGCCTCCGAGCAAACCGACGCGCGAAGCGATAGCCGAGGAAAATTCGCTCAGGGAGGTGCAGTAACCGGAGAAAACGTGAATATGTTCGTCCGTAGTAGCTCTCACAGTCAGGCGAGTGGGAATTCGCAATCTCAGGTAAGCGTCGAGTTCGTCAAAAACCGGTTCGGCGAGGGAGAGCATTTGGTTTGCGTCTTCGTGGTTGAGCCCAAAACCCTTGGAAACCTTGGACACGAGGGCTGCTAAGATATCAAAAACTTCGGTTAAGAGCGATTGTAGCCTGCTATCAATGGCGATCGGACATTCTCTCAGCAGCTTTAAATAATCCTCCAACCGATGAGCAATGCGCTGAATGCTGCTAAATCCGAGCATAGCTGCTCCCCCCTTAATCGAGTGCGAGGCTCGAATGAGCTGGTGTATTCTTTGGGGATCTGGAGCGGTGTTTTGCAGATATTGCAAGCCTTGTTCGATAATTTGGATCTGTTCTGTGGCTTCTTCGATAAAGTAGCCAATGATCCGCTGTAGTTGTTCTGGCAGCATAATTTTATTCTCCTAAAGGCAGCCGAGTATCATTAGTCATTACTCAGACATTTGATAGTTTTGAATCGATATTTCACTGATGAGTTATTGGTTTTTTTAAGCCCGAATTTGTTTTATAGAAAATACCCTGAAAACCCCGTGACTTTAGTCCAGGGATGAAAGGGTATGGTAGGATTTATCCTGCCTATCAGATCTACTCTACCAATTGCACAAATGTCTGGCTAGTGTGCTATCGTCAAAAGAGTCGAAAGTTGCGAATTTTGATAAATCAAGTATCTAGCTTAACAGCAGTACGGATGCTCAAAATAATTAATCACAACCAATACTAAGGTTCTGAACCGATTAAATCGTCTAAATCGTCAGTAAAAGACGTTAAAACCTACCCCCAGACTGGAGGAAAGTCACGACCGAGGAAGCTCCTTGTAAGACTAGGATAGCAGACCGCCATTTTTGGCAAAAGGATTGCGCCCGGAAACCCCGACAATAGGGATATTAAGGCTGGAAAGTCTTAAGAATCCCCGTCGCTTTAGCGCGAGGAGTGTCAATCTGACTCACGGCAACTGTAGTGGCAATGTCGAAAACTGTTAACTCTTAACTGTTGACAGTAATTTTTTTTGCTCCGACAGTAGCGGTTGCTACCCCCAACAGCAGCACCGCAGCACCTGCGAGTACCGCCGGCGCGGGCACTTCCCCCAACAGCAAATAACCCAACCAACTCGCCCCAACCGGTTCAAACAAGATGGCAAGAGTTACCAGAGTTGGAGAAATCTGCACTACGGCCCAGTTCAAAATAGTGTGGCCGACTAACTGAGGCAAAGCGGCGGTTAACAAAATATAAAAATATACAATGTCGGGGTAATTAGTATAAGTAGTGCCGAAGGCGAAGGGGAGAGGCAGCAGGACGATCGCAGCAATAGTATAGGCGATCGCGATATAACCGCCAATTCCCAATCCCCGCCGCTGAGCTTCCCGCCCCAGCAGCAAATACAAGCTGACAGCCCAGGAACCAGCCAGAGCAAGGAAATCGCCCAGGAGTTTGCTGTTGCCGGCATGGGCTGCGCCCGCACTTCCGAGGGCGATCGCCATTCCCCCAGTCAGGGCTATAGTAATGCCAGCGATCGACATTTTGCTGAGTTTTTCCCCGAACCAGAAGCGCGACAACAGTGCTACCCAGACAGGATTAGTGGTGACAAGGGCAGTTGAGGCGGCGATCGAAGTATAAGAAAGTGAGGTGATCCAGAGGGCAAAGTGCAGGGCGAGACACAAACCCGCAGCAGCAGCATAGCGCCGAGCTCCCGGTTGCAGGGCGTTCCACTGAATTTTCGGCCAAGCAGGAAGCAGAATTAAGGCAGATAAAGTCAGACGAGAGGCGGCGAGTACCAGACTGAAACCGAGGCCGCCCGCGCCTGCTTTCTGGTTCGCCAGCCGAATTAAGATTGATGAAGTTGAGACGGCTAAAACGCCGATAATTAACAATAGGGCGATCGACCAATTCGACGGTTTTTTCGGAATATTCATTTTTTAGGCATTGGGCATTGGGCATTGGGCATTGGGCATTGGGCATTGGGAAAATTTACAAAGCAATTTTCGCACAAATTATGAATAATTTCTATTCTCTTATTCTCCTCTCCTCTTCTCTCTTCCTTCGCGACAAGAGCGATTACGCGCGGCTTCGCCTAACGCGACGAAAGGGGTTCGTTAAAAAATCCAGATCGCCAATCATGAAAAATTACTATACTCAAAAAAAATCAATGTAGAGTGCGCCTAAAATTACCTGACCTCTGTTATAGTTTCAATACCGCAAAAAACCAATTACCCACTTAAAATTTATAACTATCTATGGCTCCTACAGTTTTGATTACAGGCGCTTCTCAAGGAAGTGGCAAAGCAACAGCAATTTTATTTGCAAGTAAAGGTTACGATGTAGTGATGGTGGCACGCGGGCCAGAGAGATTGGCAGCAGCAGCGGCTCAAGTGCAGCGAGAAGGCAATTCGGTATTAGCTATTCCGGGGGATGTTGGCGACCTTCAACAAGTGCGGGCGATCGTCCAAAAAGCCCTAGATGCCTGTGGCAACATCGATGTTTTGGTTAACAATGCCGGCATTTGTCTCACGGGGGCGATCGAGCACACTACCTCCGAAGACTGGCAGCAATTAATGAATACCAATTTTTGGGGCTGCGTTAACACAATTCAAGAAATGTTGCCACATTTTTTGGAACGAAAAACAGGGACAATAGTCAATGTTGGTTCCATTGGTGGCAAAATGCCTTTGCCTCAAATGACTGCTTATTGTGCCAGCAAATATGCAGTAACCGGTTTAACAGAAACTTTGCGATTGGAATTAGCGCCTCAAGGTATTCACGTTTGCGCCGTGCATCCGGGTCTGATTAATAGCGATTTTTTAGAAAGAGCTCAATTTCGCGATCGAGACGAACCCGCAGTCGAATTGCGCCGCCAGCAAATGACCGAAATGCTCAAATCTGACTGGGCAACTCAGCCGGAAGATATTGCTAAAGCTATCTGGGATGCTGTGCAAAATCAGCGTGCAGAAGTTACCGTCGGCCCTGCTTTTGTAGCGTCGGAAGCTTATCGGTTATTCCCCGGTTTGATGCAGTGGGCAATGGAAAAGGGCAAGTTATAATTTTAGTCATTAGTCATGAGTCATTAGTCAACAGAAAAACGAGCTCAATCGCACTTTAAACCTGCGGCAGTGGCTGTGGGATATTTGACAGGAACAAAGGCAAGGCCGAACTGCTGTTTCGGACACTTGACAATATGTACCAATTCGCTGAGGGGATTTTGGCGATCGCCATCCTCTCCAAACTGAATAGTTCCGGTTCCTCCTTCCACACTAAAATTCCGATTGGAAAGGGTTTTCTGCATTCCTTCGCGGCTGGGTTGCTGCTGCATTTCCATTGCCTTAATTAGTGCAATAGCTGCATCGTAAGCTAAGGCTGTATCGGTGTTTACTGTTCCTCTCCACAACTTTTGAGCCTGTTGGGGAAATTGTTTGTTGCGGCTGCTTGACGGATGCCAGGGGACAGATACGACTAATTTTTCCAAAGACTTTAGCTGGGTTGCTGCTTCTAATGTTCTAGGTTTGTAGAGTACCCAAATTCCGGCAATCCAATTGCGATCGCGGTTGGCTTTTATCATAGCGATCGCGCTGTTTAAGGAATTAGTAACTTGACCATCGGGAGCTAACACGATCGCTGTTTTTCCTGTTTGCTGAATTTCCTTTAAAGCTGTTTGGGCGCTGAAGTTGCTTGTAGATAAATCAAAGTCGCGAATCTTGACAATTTTTCCTTTTTTGTCCTCTTGAAAATACTTTTTGAAAGATCGCGTAAAATAAGAACCTGACGAACTGCCGGGATTGTAGAAAACTGCTGCTTTATTGAAACCTATTTCTCGCAGATACGTTGCTAAAGTTTGAGCGGCAAACCTGCTAGAATAAGATGTACGAAAGAAAATTTTTCTCTGCTTTTCTGTCAGTTCTTCCGTTGTGCTTCCAGGAGACATCAAAACCAGGTTATTTTGGTCGTAAATATCTACTGTTGCTACTGTCATATCGCTGGCATAGTGACCGACTACTCCTAAAATATCCGGCTGTTTTACCAGTGCATTTGCCGTTTTAATTGCCTCTAATTTGATATTCGCATCGTCAGCGATGATGACTTTCAGACCTTTTCCGTTAATAGCTTTGGCTTCGAGCCAGCCTTGACCAGGAAAGTCGCGATCGCTCTTATTATTAGCTACAAGTCCTAAATTAACTTGTGTTTGGGCTTGGGCAACACCGCGCAAAAGTTCTTTTGCCGAATCTGCATTTTTTACAGAACCATCCTGATTTTTCAGGATAGGAACGGCAACAGCAATTGTGTAATAATTGGCATTGTTTACTTCCAAAAACGCATTGTTAATGTAAATTAAAGTTTCTGGATCTATGCTGTCTTCTTCGTTCCATGATTTTTTGAAAAGATTTAAAGCTGATTGATAATTTGAATTTGCAAACTCCTCAACTCCCTTTTGCTTTAACCGAGGTTCTGAAGTTTTGACTAGGATTTCTTCGCCGCAACTTAAAGCATCTCCCTGAATTAAAGGACAAGTTGGAGGCTTAATAATGTGTAAAAAACTAAGGGTTGCCAGTCCCGCTGTCACTGTGGTAACTGCCAATGCCAACAAGCCAAAGAGATATTTAGTGCGTTTCGGCGGCGACTGCAATGCTGTTAGCGATAGCAAATCCTGCAACACCTTAGCAGCAGATTGATAGCGATCGTTAAAGTGGTAGCACACCATTTTATTCAAGATTTTTTTCAGCTTGGCGCTAATTTGCAGCATGGGGCGATCGTCACTTGAGTAGTGCCAGACGAGTTCGCCAGTTTTTTTATCATGCAAAAGTTCCTCAATCTCTAAACCAGCGATCGCTTGAATGCCGATGATTCCCGCAGCATAGATATCGCTGTTGAATCTTGGCTGATTTTTCCACTGTTCGGCCGGCATATAACCCTCTGTACCAACAGCGCGAGTTTGAGTGATGTTCCCAGACTCGATCGCCAAAGTGCTGATCGCTTTTACGGCCCCAAAGTCGATCGCTACAATTTTGCCGTCCAGCTTGCGCCGGATTAAGTTGGACGGTTTAATATCGCGGTGAATAATACCTTGAGAGTGGAAGCAATCTAAAATTTCTAAAATGTCCAGCAATAAATCAATGACTTGCTTTTCTCCTAACTTTTTGCCTGCAGCGAGTTCTTGGTTCAGCGGCTCTCCTTCAATGTATTCTTGAATTAAGTAAAATTTTCCATTTTCTTGAAAGCGATCGATTAACTTGGGAATGCGCGGACACTTATCGAGATCCTTCAGGGCTTTAGCTTCTTTTTCAAATTGGTGTTGTGCTTCCTCCAACAGTCGCGGATCGCTGGATTGAGGCGGCGGAATTTCCTTGACGACGCAGAGGCTGCCTAAAGCGTCGTTAGCCGTATAGGTTGTAGCAAAACCTCCCTGACCTAATCGATCGATAATTTGATAGCGAGCGCGCAGAATTTCCCCTGAATTGAGACACATAAATTTTTCACTATTTCTCGACAGTCTGCACTCGTTGATGTTGATTTTACCAGAGATTAATTTAGTAAGGTGCGCCCAGCGCACTCTACTAAAGATATATAAGCAACGAATTAAAGCAAAGAACTAGCATTAATAAAACGACCGTTTAAATCTGCTGGGGTCACGTTCAACACTGTACCCAACAAAGCATTAGTAAAACCGAATCTAATATTAGTAGCTTCCACACGGCCGTTGCCATCGGGATCGAGACTTCGCTGCGAGATGCCGCCCTTGGCAAACAAGTTAGTTCCCCCCGTTATAGTTGCAGGATTTATCAACAGCAGTCTCGGATCGTTCAAGCTATAACTTACCTCTTCCAAGGAGATATTGCTGCTGGTAAATGCCACACTAATTCCAATCGAATCACTAGACTTATCAAAATCAACAATTACCGCGTCAGGAACTTCAATTCCAACTAATCTGCTTCCCGCTTGATCGACTCTAAAAACAAATACATCGCTCCCCCCACCACCTTGGTAAATATCCACCTCTCTGTCGCCAATTAAAGTATCATTACCGTCACCGCCCACTAACAAATCAACACCTTGTCCACCGCGCAGCAAATCATTTCCCGCACCCCCATCAAGGAAATCGCTATTTCTATCTCCTGTCAAGAAATCTTCGCCAGTTTCTCCCAAAACATCGTCATCATCTTTGCCACCGTAAATAGAATCATTGCCAACACCGCCTAACAGACTGTCTTTACCATCGTTGCCGAAAATTCGTTCTACATCTGAAGAGCCCCTGAGAGTATCATTGCCGCCCAGCATCCAAACTCCCCCAGGAAAACTAGCAAGTTGTCCTGGTACAAGTGTAATATTTTCAGAAGAATTGTCTCCTAACAAACGAGAGGTGTCTGAATTATCTGGAGTGAGTACCATAGTTGTAAACTTTGTGCGATGTGATTATGGATATTGTGCAATATTCTACAGTTGAGTAGGGTGCGCCAGAACACAGTTACTATGTCTATGGAGCGATCGAGCAATCGCTGGTGCACCCTACTAGACAGATTGATCCCTCCATCTTGGCACAAGCCTGATGGAAATACCCTAGATTAAAATAAAAGTTAAAATTTGAGCCGATGCCAATTATCTTAGTTGAAGACTTGAGCAAAGTTTATCCGGTAGCGATTAAAGAACCGGGACTTAAAGGCACAGTGCGACACTTTTTTAGTCGCACTTACCGCAATATCAAAGCAGTTGAGGGCGTTTCTTTCTGTATTGAACCGGGGGAAGTCGTGGGGTTTCTCGGCGCTAACGGTGCGGGCAAAACTACTACGCTAAAAATGCTGACTGGTTTGATTTATCCGTCTGCTGGTACCGTGAGAGTGTGCGATCGTACTCCTTCCCGGCGCGAGGCAGATTTTCTGCAAAGAATCACCTTAGTCATGGGGCAGAAACAGCAGTTAATTTGGGATTTACCTGTGCTGGACTCTCTGCGAATCAATGCCGCTGTCTACGGCATTCCCGATACAGATTATCGGCGACGAGTCGGAGAATTGACAGAGATGCTGTCACTAGAAGGCAAGTTAAATCAGGCGGTACGAAAGCTTTCTTTGGGCGAACGCATGAAAGCTGAATTGATGGCAGCACTACTGCATCAGCCGGAGGTATTATTTTTAGATGAACCGACTTTAGGTTTGGATATAAACGCACAGTTTAGCGTCAGGCAATTTCTGCGAGAATATAACGAGCGCTATCAAGCAACGGTGCTTTTGACGAGCCATTACATGGCTGACATTACTGCTTTGTGCAAGCGCGTTTTGTTGATCCATGAAGGGCAATTAGTTTATGATGGCAGTTTGGACGGATTGCTCGATAGGTTTGCACCTTATCGGGAAGTTCAGGTAAAATTAGCTAAGCCGCTGGCAAAAGATAGTGCTTTTGCTTACGGAGAGGTAGAATCTATTGAGGGACAATCTGTGCGGTTTTTGGTAAAAAGGGAGGAGCTGACGGTGAGTGTGGCGAAGATTTTGTCGGACTTGGATGTGATAGATTTGACTGTTACCGATCCGCCCATTGAAGAGGTAATCGGTCGCGTTTTCCGCACGGGAAAAGTATAATGTTTTTGGCTGGGTTTATTCTCAATAACAGGCAAGATATCTGTTCCACTAAAGTTTCAATGTTTTGTGGAACGGGCATCTTGCCCGTTGCTAATACCGAAAAATTGAACAGACAAAATATCTGTTTCACTAAAGTTTCAATGTTTTGTGGAACGGGCATCTTGCCCGTTGCTAACACCGAAAAATTGAACAGGCAAGATATCTGTTTCACTAAAGTTTCAATGTTTTGTGGAACGGGCATCTTGCCCGTTGCTAACACCGAAAAATTGAACAGACAAAATATCTGTTTCACTAAAGCTTCAATGTTTTGTGGAACGGGCATCTTGCCCGTTGCTAACACCGAAAAAATAAATCTAAAATTGATATGACAAAATCCATCAAGATTGCTAAAACTTTACTAATTACCTACTACGCTTATATGCTCGAATACCGGGCAGAATTGTTTTTGTGGGCGCTGTCGGGAGCTTTGCCGTTTATCTTGATGGGTGTCTGGATGCAGGCGGCCGAGACTGGTCAATTTGGGCTGAAGTCGATCGACTTTACCCGTTATTTTTTAGCGGCTTTCATTGTCAGGCAAACAAATGTAGTTTGGGTGATTTGGGAATTTGAAAAGGAAGTAGTGCAAGGCACGCTATCTAATAGATTGTTGCAGCCTCTCGATCCGGTATGGCATCACTTTGCCTCTCACGTTTCCGAAAGGTTTGCGAGGCTGCCGTTTGTATTGGGATTAGTGCTGCTGTTTTTTGCACTTTACCCGCAGTCTTTTTGGCTGCCGAGTTTGGGCAGGTTTTTGCTATTTTTGTTGGTTGTCGTCTTGGCTTTTTGCTTGCGGTTCCTGATACAGTATACTTTTGCGCTGTTTGCTTTTTGGATCGAGAGGGCAAGTGCGATCGAGCAATTCTGGTTTCTAATTTACCTTTTTTTATCGGGACTTATCGCGCCGCTAGAAGTGTTTCCCGCACCCGTGCGCGAAGTAGTTTTGTGGACGCCTTTTCCTTATTTGATTCATTTTCCCGCTTCAATCTTGATAGGATTGCCCGTAGATGTAGGCCGAGGTTTGTTGGTAATGTTGGGTTGGAGTGCGGTGTTTTTTGTGTGGAATCGCTGGCTTTGGCGGCAGGGCTTGAAGCAGTATTCGGGCATGGGAGCTTAAACAGTTGACAGTTGACAGTTGACAGTTGACAGTTGACGGTTGACAGTTGACAGTTGACAGTTGACGGTTGACAGTTGACAGTTGACAGTTGACTGATAACTCACCACTCCAAAATAAATCTTTTGCCTTTGCCGTCCGAACGGTTAACCTATATAAATACTTGTTTGTAAATAAAAAAGAATATGTATTGTCAAAACAACTACTACGATCTGGAACAGCTATCGGTGCATTAGTCAGAGAAGCCCAACAAGCCGAAAGCAAAGCCGATTTCATTCATAAACTAGCTATCGCCCTCAAAGAAGCCAACGAAACAGAATACTGGATATTGCTACTTCGAGAAACCGATTATCTCACTCCAAAAGAAAGCGAATCAATCTTAAACGACCTAAAAGAACTCCTAAAACTACTAACCAGCATCATCAAAACAACCAAACAAAAACTCAATGACAGTTGACAGTGGACAATTGACGATTGATACCATTTTTTTAAAGTTATGCAAGACTTATGTAAAAACTCAAAGACAGAATTATCAATGTCTGGCGGTATTTTATCTCTATCACATCTTTAAAAAAATAGTATGACAGTGGACAGTGGACAGTGGATATTTAGCGAACAATCTCCGGCGCTGTCAACTATCAACTGTCCACTATTAACTGTCAACTGTCCACTGTCAACTATTAACTGTCAACTATCAACTGTCAACTATCAACTGTCAGCACACATCATGCAAAAATGCAATCGGGAGTATTCGACAATTGCATAAACATCCATTTTTTGTATATATAAGTACAAAAGTTTACAATAAAGTCTTATATTAATAAACCCAACGACTGATAAACGGGATAAAAGAGATTCTAATGACAGCCAAAAAAAACCTCATTGTAATCGGCAATGGCATGGTAGGTCACAAGTTCCTGGAGTTAATGGTCAGCTCAGAGGCTGCCAAACACTGGAATTTAATTACTTTTTGTGAAGAACCGCGCGTTGCTTACGATCGCGTAAACCTCAGCGGATTTTTCTCTGGCAAAACAGCGGGAGATTTATCTTTAGTTGCACCTGGATTTTATCACACAAATGACATCAAGCTTCACATCGGCGACAAAGCAATAGCCATCAATCGCGAAGAAAAAATAGTCTCTTCAGCCAACGGTTTAGAAGTTCCCTACGACAAAATTGTTCTGGCCACTGGTTCCTATCCATTTGTGCCATCAATTAAAGGCAAAGATGCTACAGGAACTTTTGTTTACCGGACAATTGACGACCTGGAAGCGATGTCCGATTACGCTAAAAATTGCAAAATTGGTGTAGTAATTGGCGGCGGTTTGTTAGGTCTAGAATGTGCTAACGCGCTGCAAAATATGGGATTAAAAACTCACGTTGTTGAGTTTGCGTCGCGACTGATGCCCGTGCAAGTTGACGATATGGGCGGTGCAATTCTCCGCAGCAAAATAGAAGAGTTAGGGGTTTCGGTTCATCCCAGCAAATCTACCACAGAAATTGTCAGCGAAGATGGTAAACTTACTAAAATGCTGTTTGCTGACGGTTCGGAATTGGCAACAGATATGATTGTGTTTTCTGCTGGCATTCGCCCCCGCGACGAACTTGCCAGAAGTTGCGGTATAGAAGTAGGAGAACGCGGTGGCATTGTGATTAATGATAGCTGCCAAACCTCCGATCCTGACATTTATGCGATCGGAGAATGCGCCCTGTATCAAAATCGCATCTACGGCTTAGTTGCGCCTGGGTATACTATGGCAAGCGTAGCAGCAGATATTTTGAGCCGTGCAGCCGATGGCCGACAGGATGCCCCCGCTACAAGCACTTTTACTGGTGCGGATATGTCCACAAAACTCAAACTGTTGGGTGTGGATGTGGCGAGTTTTGGTGATGCTTTTGCCAAGTCGGGCGATGCTAAAGAAATTGTTGTCACTGACACCTTCCAAGGCATTTACAAAAAATTAGTTTTAAATCAAGACGGCAGCCGGATTTTAGGCGGAATTCTCGTGGGAGATGCTTCGGCTTACGGCACTTTGCTGCAATTCATGCAAAATGAAATTGCTCTGCCACCGCATCCCGAAGATTTGTTAATGCCACCGCGAGAAGGGGGAGTGTCGGCGGGTTTTGGAGTAGACAGTTTGCCGGATTCGGCTCAAATTTGTTCTTGCAATAATGTTACCAAAGGGCAGATTTGTGAAGCGATTCGCGATCGCAATTTAACCGATGTCCCCAGCGTCAAGAAATGCACTCAAGCTGGTACTGGCTGCGGTGGCTGCGTGCCTTTGGTGACAGATATCTTTAAGTCGGAGATGAAGAAAGCCGGGTTCGCCGTCAAAAATAACCTCTGCGAACATTTTGAATATTCCCGTCAAGAATTGTACCATTTGGTGCGCTCTCAAGAGATTAAAACCTTTGAGGAGTTGATTGAAAGACACGGCAAAGGTAAGGGTTGCGAAATTTGCAAGCCTGCTGTTGGTTCGATGCTGGCTTCTACTTGGAATGACCATATTTTAGAGAAGTCTCACATCGGTTTGCAAGATACGAACGATTACTTTTTGGCAAATATTCAGCGCGACGGTACTTATTCGGTGGTGCCGCGAGTGCCCGGTGGAGAAATTACGCCGGATAAGTTGATTGTTTTGGGGGAAGTTGCTAAGGAGTTTGGGCTTTATACTAAGATTACTGGGGCGCAGCGGATCGATTTGTTTGGAGCTCGGGTGGATCAATTGCCGCATATTTGGCGTCGGTTGATTGATGCGGGATTTGAGTCGGGACACGCTTACGGTAAGGCTCTGCGTACTGTAAAATCTTGTGTTGGTAGCACTTGGTGCCGTTTTGGGGTGCAGGATTCTACGAGTTTGGCGATCGAAGTTGAATTGCGGTATCGTGGTTTGCGATCGCCCCACAAGCTCAAATCTGCTGTCTCTGGCTGCACTCGCGAATGCGCGGAAGCTCAAAGCAAGGATTTTGGGATCATTGCGACAGAGAATGGTTGGAATTTGTATGTGTGCGGCAACGGCGGCATTAAGCCACAGCACGCGGTTTTGCTGGCGACTGATATCGATAAGGAAACGCTGATTAAGTATATCGATCGATTCTTGGTTTTCTACATCCGCACGGCAGACAGATTAGAACGCACTGCTACTTGGTTGAACAAACTTGAGGGCGGGATTGAATACTTGAAACAGGTAATAATTGAGGATTATCTGGGCATTTGTGCTGAATTAGAAGCGCAGATGGAACATTTAGTGAATACTTATCAATGTGAGTGGAAAACGACGATTGAAGACCCACAAAAGGTGCAGCGGTTCCAGCATTTTGTGAATTCCGATTTGCCTGATCCGAGTATTGTTCGTGTTGCGGAACGGGGACAAACGCGGCCGGCTAACGAACATGAAAAGGCTCTGGCTGGAGTTTCGGAATAACCCATATAATCGGGTTTCCAAGCAGAGCCTAGGAAACCCGGAGATCCCCCCTAGCCCCCCTTAATAAGGGGGGAACAAGAACACTAGATTGAAGTAAATTAATCTCGTTCCCAGGCTCTGCCTGGGAATGAATTCCGGGATGCTCTGCCTCCTTCCGCGAGGCGAGGTATCCTCAAACCGTGAGGCAGAGCCTCGAAACCTACGTTCCCAGCCGGAGACTGGGAACGAGATTGAAGTAAATTAACAGGAAAAGAAAATGGTTCAATCATTACAAGTTTCCGATACAGTAACAACTTGGGTAGATGTGTGTTCTCTTGATGCGATCGCCCCTTATACTGGAGTTTGCGCTTTAGTTGCAGGGGAACAAGTGGCGATTTTCCGAGTCGGAAACGGGGATGAAGTTTATGCGCTTAGCAATTACGATCCGTTTAGCAAGGCTTTTGTGTTGTCGCGGGGACTTGTGGGCGATCGCAACGGCACTCTCAAAGTTGCTTCTCCCATTTACAAGCAAAACTTTAGCTTGGCTACGGGCCAGTGTTTGGACGATGAAACGGTAAAAATTCCGACTTTTACGGTTCGGGTTGCTGCCGATCGCGTCCAAGTAGCTGTTAGCTAGATTTCGCTGCTTAATTCTTCGATCGCCCTCCGCCAACACCTAACATTCCTGTGGGTGCTGGCGGATTTTGCATTGGGGCCCTCCCGACTCAGTATTTTTCGTCTAAAATAGAGTCGATTGGTTCCATACTTCAGGCTCGCTCAAAAAATCTCAACTAATATCGGAGCTGATGCGAGGATTTTCAATGCAAACAAACTTCAGGGGCAGGGTATCGGTATGTTGTTAAAAAAACTTGTTTCCGAAAATAATCCCCAGACTGTAGCAGAGTTAATCCATGCCCAACTCAAAATCGGTCAACTGACTTGGGGCGAACTCAACATACAAGTTTTCGGCCAGCACTGGCGGGACGAATCTTTGCACGAAGTGCTCAGAGAAATTGCAGCTAGGCTCGACAAAGAAACAGCGAGCCAAATTATAGAATATCTCACGGATCAAAACGGTCAACAAGAAAAATTTATTAATTTGTTTTTAGCAGCGCAATGCCTGTTAAAAGTTAAAAATGATGTTAATAAAAAAACCGCCAAAAAACTGTTAAACGCTTTAAAAAAGTTATCGCAATACGGTACGGGTTTCCTGATTCTTTATCAAAGCGCTCAAGAATTGCAGGAAACTTATCAAATTCGCAATCGATCGATCGCGGCGATCGCCCAAACTTGGAAAAACGACCCGCAAACCCTCCCCTGGCTGAAAATACTCGCTCACTCCACCGACTGTGGCGAAGTCCGAGCCACAGCAGTCGAAGCAATAGCGCGTGGTTGGCCAGATCAGCCAGAAATTTACCTGATGCTCAAAAACCTCGCCAAATCCGATCAAAGCTGGGCAGTGCGATCAACCTGTGTGCGAGAAATGGCTTCTGGTTGGCCAGACAGCAGCGATACCTTGCTGCTGCTGAGTTTCCTGGCTGAGTTTGATCAAAGTCCCGCAGTCCGCACCGCAGCACTCGAACAGTTGGCCTCTAATTGGCCCGATCGCACAGATACCTTGCTGCTCCTGAGAAACGCCGCCGAATCCGACGAAAATTTGGGAGTGCGAGTCTGTGCGTGGCAAGAAATAGCCAGAGGTTGGCACAGCGTTTTAGGCACGGCCTCCCTGCTCAAAAACCTTGCCCAGACAGGAAGTTCCATCTTGCGAACAGTAGCGGTGCGGGAGTTGGCAGCGGGCTGGCCTGCCGCAGGCGACGTTTGCCTGCTGCTGAAAACCCTAGCCGAATCCGACAGCAGCAAAGAAGTGCGGACAGCAGCCTTAGAAGAATTGGCCTCGCACTGGCCCGGCAAGCCCGACATTTACCCGCTCCTGAAAACTAAAGCCGAGTCCGACGCGAGTTCCAGCGTCCGGCGCGCAGCAGTGCAAGCAATTGCCTCTGGCTGGCCCGGGAACCGCGAAACTCTGACTTTTTTGAAAAATATAGCATTGGGCGATCGCGACGCCGACCTGCGCGAAATAGCCCTAAAACAGATAGCCACAGGTTGGCCCGACCACCCAGAAACCCTGCCCCTGCTGCAAAAAATAGCTGATTCCGAGGATTACTGGACTGTGCGGCAAGTAGTAGTGGAAGCTGTCGCCACACTGGCGTCAGGCAGTCTCGAAGTCTTTGGCTGGTTGCAAAATCTCGCCGAGTCAGACAGACACCTGAACGTCCGAGAAACTGCGGTGGAAGAGATCGCAAAACGCTGGTCTCACCGGGCCGAGACGCTGCCTTTCCTCAAAAGCCGGGTAGACTGTGAGCATGATTCTCACCTGCTGAGCGTGCTGGTACGGGCGATCGTGCGGGGGTGGCCCGACGACCCGGAAACCTTGTCTTGGCTGAAAATTCAGCTCGATTCTGGGGAAGCGGTGGTGCGGCAAGCGGCGGTGCTTGAACTCGCTTACAACTGGCCAGACAATCCTGAAACTTGGATGCTGCTGGAGGCTAAAGCAGAGGGCGATGAGAGTCCGGCTGTCAGGCAAATCGCTTTGCAAAAGTTAGTGCGCGGGTGGACAAATCAGTCTCAAACTTTCGAGTGGCTGAAAATTAGAGCTCAAAAAGATGAAGATTCGCAGGTGCGGGCGATCGCCCTGGTAGAGTTAATGCGGGGATGGAAAGACGAGCCGGAAATGTTTGAGTTTTTGCGCGATCGGGCTTTGAGCGATGTTGACAATCAAAACGGTTCTTTTCCTTACAATCCCAGGTTTACAGCACTCGAAGCGATTATCGAACATTATCCCGAAAATCCGGGAGTTGTGCCTTTGTTGCGATCGCTGGCAGTTTCCGACGCCGACGAGCAAATCCGGGCCTTAGCGGGCCGTCGGCTACGCAGCCAAGATTGGTAAACAGAAACAATCCTTTAGACACCTCGGAAAATTAATCATGCCTGCTCTTCCACCCTTGCTCAAGAGTTAGCGTGCGATGCTGGCTTTTTAGTCCCAGAAGATGTTCATCCATTCCCCACACTTCTATTGTTGCCAATGGATGCTGAGATTGAATTTGTTGCACTCGTTTGCGGAGTTTTTTTTCCAAGAAGCTTGGACATCTG
The DNA here is from genome assembly GCF_036701795.1 of Microcoleus sp. N9_A1. Taxonomy (NCBI): domain Bacteria; kingdom Bacillati; phylum Cyanobacteriota; class Cyanophyceae; order Oscillatoriales; family Microcoleaceae; genus Microcoleus; species Microcoleus sp. N9_A1. The sequence continues at coordinate 66,158 of NZ_JAUBRI010000015.1, read as the reverse complement.
GGTTAGATAGTTCGTGTTCTGGTCGTGGTACTCGTAACCTTAACTCTAACAAACGTAGATAGTCCCAACATCTTTGGACACTGACAGGACGGTGAGCGTAAATTACTTATCCAGTCAGCCACTTTACGACTATTCCATAATCCTCCATCAGCGGAAGGAGTTTGTAAATTTTGCTTCATTTGTGCTTGTTCCGCTTGAGGAAGTAAAGGTTGACACCCGCGATGTTGATGACGTTTGTCTTTCAATCCCTCAGCACCTAATTCGTTGTAACGACGAACTTTCGCGATATATCGAGTTACGACATTAGCCCGTGACCGAAGCAACATCTTCTATAACTCGTCCGCTTGCCAAAAGTTAAATTATTTGGTAGCGCGTCCGTTCAATTGGAGCCGATGCTTGACGATAAAGTTTAGACAACTCTTCTTTCGGGAGTTTGAGGAGGCTCCAACTTTAGACGTTTAGGCATAACTTGTCTTCCTTGCACTCTTAACATTCTTTCAGTATATCATTCCGGCGCAGCCGGAAGAGATATTAACAGTTAACACTGGGACTAACTCAAACGAGTGACACTCAAATGAGTGACACTCGAAAAAGTGACTGTGCATTAACAAATCCCACCAGTTATACCTGAAATATCAAAGAACAAAACTTAAATCTTGAGAGCAACCACATTATGTACACCGAAGAAAGAAGCTTGAACAATGAAACTATGGCGCTCGTCGCCGATACTACTGCTCAATCAACTCTGGCATTTGCTGAAACCACTGGAGTAAACAAACCCACTTTACAAACTGGTTCAACAGGTCAAGCTGTCAAGGAACTACAACAGCTTCTATATCATTGGGCATATTATTTCGGGCCGATTGACGGTATTTTCGGCGTCCAAGTTCAAAACGCCGTCAAAGGCTATCAACACCGCGTCTTTTTAAAAGAAGATGGGATTGTCGGCCCTATCACTTGGGAAGCACTATACTCTGGTGCACCTGTGAATATGCCGGTAGTCATGAAGGGCAGTTCTGGTAATGCTGTTAAAATTGTTCAGAATGTCTTGAAAATAAATGGATACTATTTCGGCTCCATTGACGGATTCTTCGGGGCGATGACAGATGTAGCAGTGCGACAATTGCAACTCAGCAAGGCTTTACCGCAAGATGGAATTGTCGGCTACAGAACTTGGCACGCCCTCAGCAAGTTACCGAACTAATTACGGGTTGGATTCATATAAATTCCGGTTGCACGAGCGAAATAATTGTTGAGTGTTGGCTGTTGAATCGGGGTTGAAAAACTCAATGGTTGAGTGTTAACTGTTGACTCGATTTGATTATTTCGATGCAACCGGAAACTATATGATGACGTTGGCTGTTGGTATTTTGATGCTGTATGAGTTTGGTTCATTTCAATTGAGAATTTAAGCAATATCTAAAGGAGTAAATGTAATGGGTACTAAATTCAAGAGAAGAATTCTCTCAATTGATGGTGGTGGTATTCGGGGTATTATTCCTGCGATCATTCTCAACTACATTGAAGAACGCACAGGAAAACGCATAGCAACAATGTTTGATTTTATTGCAGGCACTTCAACAGGAGGAATTTTAGCACTGGGTTTAACGAGAAAGAACTCAGACTCTAGCATCAATCGTGAACCCGAGTATACCGCTGCCGAACTTGTAAATTTCTATAGCAAATATGGACAAAAGATTTTTAATGAGTATGTTCCACTGGATTTTGATGATTTGCTACAACCCAAGCACAACCCAAAAGGTAGGCAACAAGTTTTAAAGGATCTTTTAGGTGAAGCTAAGGTTGAAGAGGCATTACGAGAAATTTTCATTCCGAGCTATGATATCGAACTCAGAGCACCAATTTTTTTTACAAGCAATCGGGACGCAGAGGAAATCAAGAGTTTTGATAGCCGGAAAGTATGTACGGGATTCAAAATGTGGGAAGCAGCAATGGCAACTTCTGCTGCACCCACATTCTTTCCACCCTACCAACTCGAAACGGGACATCATACCGATGAGGGATATTACGCTTTGGTAGACGGCGGAATTTTTGCAAATAATCCTTCTTCAGTTGCAATGATGGAGGCGATGATTTCTTACAAGAAAAAGACTGGTGAAGAACTACAACGTACTGAAACCCTTGTTGTTTCTTTGGGTACTGGCTCACTCACTAAGAAATATAAGTATAGAGACGTGAAAAATTGGGGACAAATAAAATGGGCACTTCCCTTACTTAACGTTGTTCTAGATGGCCAAAGTGAATCGGTTGCGTATGAACTCGCTCAGCTAATGGTGACTAAAGGAGATCAAGAAAATAACCGAAACTACTATCGTTTTCAACTTCAATTGAGTAGCGATAATGGTCACGATCAAATCGACAACGCAAGTCCCAGTAATATTGAGTACCTACAGAAGCGAGGTGAAAAACTGATTGAACATAGTAAGAAAGATTTGGATGAGTTGTGTAACCTTTTGAAGGAGGACACTGAACTATATTCTAATTAACCGCAACGTTAGATCGAGATCTGGTTGGAAGATTTTTAATGGGGGTAAGACTTTGTGTGTATTCATTCCCAGAAAAGGGCATCCCAAACCGCACCGCTTCCCCCATTACCGAACAGCGAGCGATCGCACTCCGAAGCCGTTTTCTCCCACCTGAGCAACTGTTCCCGAAAAGCCGGGTCTTGCTTCGCCCGCTGCACGAGGCTTGCAGTTTCCGACGCACAAGAGCAAGTGCCGGCTTTAGCGGGCCGCCGGCTTCAAGTGTTAACAATTAACTGTTAATAATCGATTAAAAGGGCGATCGCACCCCGCACCGATTCCCCCATTATCGAGCCGCGAACGCTCGCGGGCGCCGTTTTCTCCCACAAAATCAACTGTTCCCGAAAAGCCGGGTCTTGCTTCGCCCGCTGCACGATCGCCTGACTGATGACTTTCTTTTGTATCTGCTCTGTTGGGATACCTTGCTGCTTCAAATAATCCAACAGCCGCTGCACACTTTCGGCGAATTTATCTGGCGTCTGAGACATCAAAATAAACGAAATTTGGCGCACCATTCGCTGGTAGATTTCCTGTCTTCTCAGCAATACTTCCTTGTGGCTCGCCTCCGCCGACTCCGCATTGTTACTAGGAACAGCCAAGTCGAGCAAACTCAAAATTTCAGTGTCCTTGGCTAAAACCTTTTCCAACATATCTGGATAAAGCTCCAAAATGCGATCGCCCAAAATCTTGCCATTCACCAAACGGTTCGCGCTCAGCCGCAGTAAATGTTGTTCTCCTGCCGACTCAAAAAATTGAACGTTGAATTTGAGTTCGTGGCTTTCCAACTCCACCCGACGCAGCGTAAAAACCAAAGCCTCCCAATTAGGAGATTCATCAAAACACACCTTCACAATAGAACTGTCCTCTTGATGCTGCCGCCCCAATTCCCCCGACTCAAAATCACGATCGACCGGCAAGCGATTTGCCGCAACTTTCGCAGTATAATCAAACTGAGTAAAAACATAGCGACAGTCAACTCTCGACAGATCGACATCTTGAACTTGCCAATTTTGAATGCAGCAACCCGTAAGCTGCGTCCCCTCCAAATTCGTCCGAATCAAACGGCACTCAATCAAACAAGCTTCTCTTAAATCCGCCTCACCCAACATCGCATCCATCAAATAAGCGCCGCTCAAATCAGCTTTCCGCAAATCAGCACTTCGCAAATTAGCTTCGCTCAAATCCGCCCGCAGCAAATACACTCCTTGCAGGTTAGCTCGCAGCAAAAGCGCCTTCTTAAAACTCGCTTTCAATAAATAAGAACCCGCCAGATTAGCTCGACTCAAATCAGCATTATCCAGCACCGCTTCAGTCAAATCCGCCCCCGCCAGCACAGCTCGGTGCAAGTCAGCGCCCGTCAGATTTGCCGATCGCATTTGAGCGCCATTCAAGTCAGATTCAATCAAATTTACACCGATTAAAATTGCCGATCGCAAATTCGCTTCCACCAAATGCGCTTCCCGCAAATTAGCACCCGTTAAATTAGCACCAACAAGACTGGCGCGGTTGAGATTCGCCTCCATCAATTCCGCCGCCATCAACTTCGCGCCGTCGAGTTTAGCCCCAGCAAAATTAATCTGGTCAGATTTAACTCCTTGAAGATTAGCACCGCCCAAATCCGCTTCCGGGAAGGCGGCCCAATTAAGCTCTGCGGCTTCCAAACAAGCAAGGCGCAAATCCGCTTTAGCAAGATTTGCCCCGCTCAAATTTGCCCCGCTCAGATTCGCCCCAGCCAGCCCCGCACTGCGGAGATCCGCGCGGCGCAAACAAGCCCCTATCAACTGGGCATTGCTCAAAAAAGACCAGCTCAAATTAGCACCGGTCAAGTTAGCACCAGTGAGGTCTATATCTCGCAGGTTAACACCGCTTAAACTAGCGCCGCTGAGGTCAATGTGACCAAAGTTGCGCTCTCCCTGTTGATAGCGCTGTAAAAATTCTTGTGTTTGCATTCCGCAGATTGGGGGGCTGGCAATTTAGCTGTTTTAGGACGCGCTGGTCAATAACTTTAACTGTAAACTACGCACAGAACACGAGCGGGCTAGGCACGGGGACACTACTCCTACTACTTACTGCAATAACTCATGTCCTCCGGGTGATCCGTGGGTACTTTACCCCTATAGATAGCAGCTCAAAGGATTGGTTGCGTAAGTTCTATTTCTAGTACCAGTTTTACAGACTTTTGTAACTTCAAGTAGCAGAGTTAACATCTTATACGTTGGGAGCATCTCATATTTGTTAAAACACTTCTTCTGGCTCTTTCCTTCTTCCTGCTTCCTGTCTCCTGCCTCAAAACTCCAATTTTGGGCTTGGTTGCGTTCATTGAGATGCTCCCTATACCCTGCCCTGCCGGAGAGTGTTTTTACCAGAAAGAATTGGTTTAAAGCCGGAACCCTTGCAGGGAGAAATTAAAAGAAGACTATTCATTACTCCAATCCTCTTCCTTCCAGGTAGAGGTCGCCCTCTTGCGGTCAACTGTCAACTGTCAACTGTCAACTGAACTAAAGCGCTGCCATTCTTGCTGCAAGTGTTTTCCCCATTTAGTCGCTAGAGGAATTTCTGTAAAAGGAACCTGCACCGCAGCAGCATCTTTCAACAAAAATTCGAGGGCGATTGGACTTCCCGAATTCGGCGGTGACTCTAAATCAACTGCCTGAGAGTTGACTAACAACCGCAGCGACTCCACGTCTTTTAAAGAAAAAGTTTGCAAATTCACAGGCCCGCTGCGAGTAGGTTTTCCCCAAGTTAAACTGTCTTCTTGCTGACCGAGTACAGCATAAATATCGTACTTGGCTTTAGCGAATTGTTCGGCCCAGACGCGATACGCTTCCAGCTTTTGATACTCGTTCCATCCAGCCCAAGCCAGCCCGATAAACATTGCCAGCAGCGGCAGCCACATTAAACCTCTTTCCATGCAATACCCTTGTTGAAAATAGTCCAGGTTCTGTTTCTCATCTTCTCTAATGATACAATTAATTGAACTCGTAAAACTTGCTCTGCAATTCTAACTAGAAATTAGAGCAATTTTTGATCGAGCAACAGCCACCGCCGAAAACTACCAAACGCCCGCGTGGGAGATATCCACAAGTCGTAGCAAGGAAAACTGGCGATCTCGATGAAAATTCGGTTATTGTGGTGAACAAGCCTTCCCTCAACGGACGATCGGCCATGAAAAAGTTTTTCCTTCTGTGCTTATTTTTAATCGGGCTCGGCTGGGCGATTTCTAATTTCCCAGGACTTGCTACTCAAGGCACTTACGACTCGATTGTGCTGGATTTCCGCGAAGATTTGGGTGCTGCTGAGATTGCGAAAGAAGTAAATGCGATCGCCCAACAGTACCAAATCGCACCGCAACTCAACAGCGAATTCTCAGCGGGCGACAATGTATATGTAGTTAAGGGCGATCGCACTTTGCTAAACGCCCTGAGAAAATCAAATTTGGCTAAAGATACCGAATACATTGAACCCAACTACGTCTACAGGGCTTTCGAGATTCCCAACGACCCCATGTATACCAAGCAGTGGAATCTCCGCAGTATCAACGTAGAATCTGCCTGGAACGAAACCAAAGGCAGCGGCACAACAGTAGCGATAATTGATACGGGCATTACTCCAGTCGCTGACTTAAAAGAAACCAAATTTGTACCGGGCTACGACTTTGTAAACGATCGCGCCGAAGCCTACGACGACAACGGTCACGGTACTCACGTCGCTGGTACTGTCGCCCAATCAACTAACAACAATTACGGCGTTGCGGGCATCGCCTACGAAGCAGCTTTAATGCCGCTAAAAGTATTAAGCGGCAGCGGCGGCGGCACGGTTTCCGACATTGCCGAAGCAATTAAATTTGCTGCTGACAACGGCGCAGATGTCATCAACATGAGTTTAGGTGGCGGTGGCGAAAGTCAGTTAATGGAAGAGGCGATCGACTACGCCCACTCTAAAGGCGTTGTCATCATCGCAGCAGCCGGCAACTCCGGCGACAGTTCCGCTTCCTATCCCGCCCGCTATCCCCACGTCATCGGCGTTTCCGCCCTCGGCCCCGACGACGAAAAAGCCTCTTACTCCAATTTCGGCGCAGGGGTTGACATTGCAGCCCCCGGCGGTTCAGAAATGGGCAAGATCCTGCAAAGTACGATCGACCCGGAAACCGGCGCCGAAGTCTTTGAAGGCTACCAAGGCACTAGCATGGCTTCTCCCCACGTTGCAGCCGTTGCAGCCCTTGTCAAGGCCTCCGGCATCACAGAACCAGACGCAATTCGCAGCGTACTCTTGCAGTCCTCGCGAACTGTCACTGAAGATCCGTTAAACCATTTTGGTTCGGGACACCTAGACGCAGCCGCAGCAGTTCAGCTAGCCCAGCGCGGACAAATTAACTTCCGCGATTTCTTCCGCTGGCTGCGCGACAACGGCTATCTCAGTCCCCGTTTCTGGATTGACGGCGGTGCAGTCGCCCTGTTGCCTAAAATTGCAATGGTGCTCGGTTCTTACCTGCTGGCTTTCTTTATGCGGAATTATTTCCCCTTCGCCTGGACTTGGGGCTTTTCCGGCGGCTTGATTGCTGGCAGTTCTGGGTTCTTCGGGCTGCGGAACTTGTTTGTATTTGACTTGCCGCAGTGGCCGATGCGGGTGATGGGCAGTTCTATTCCCGAACTCGGCGGCGCAATTAATGGCAGCAGTATGCTGAATCCCTTGTTTGCTAGCGTTTTGATTCCTGGGATTTTGATTGCTTTGCTGTTGGGACATCGAGAGTGGAAGTGGATCGCGATCGCCATTTCGATCGGCTTTGCCAGCAGTTTAGCGGTGAATGCTTTTGTGTCTCCCGCAGTCTGGGGATTGGGCACAGGTTTGGTATCACAAACATTTTTGATTGTCAATGCTTTTCTGTGTTTCGGACTGGCGCGTTTAGCAATTAAAACAGAGGTGCGATCGGCATGAGTATTACTGTTAAAGGCAAAATTGAACGCAAAGGATTAGGCCCGGGTACCTGGGCTTTGATTGGCGAAGATGGAGAAACTTACGAACTTAAGAATGCTCCTTCTGAGTTGAAAAAAGAGGGTTTGAAAGTCAGTGTCAAAGGTACAGTCCGCAAGGATGTGATGACTTTTGCGATGATCGGCCCGGTGCTTGAGGTGCAGTCTTTTGAGGTGTTGTAGGTCGATCGACTAATCCAGCTTTCGAGCAAAAAAAACCCCGGCCAAAATTGGCTGGGGTTTATTAATCAGGGTGCATCTACTAATCTAATGTCCGGCCTCACAGCACCTCTTTCAGGACACTTTGGCAGAATTTCCTATAATTTGTGGTTTGGGGTGCGATCGCTCAAAAAAAAACCCCAAACCAAAATTGGTCGGGAGTTAATTAATCAGGGTGCATCTACTAATTTAATCTCCCGCCTCACACCACCTCTTTCAGGACACTTTGGCAGAATTTCCGATAATTTGTGGTTTGGGGTGCGATCGCCAAAAAAAACCCGGCCAAAATTGGTCGGGAGTTAATTAATCAGGGTGCATCTACTAATTTAGTCTCCGGTTCGAGGTGTACCTGTTCCGGACACTTTGGTTGATTTTGCGAAAATTTGTGGTGAGGGCGTGCGATCGGCAAAAAAAACCCGGCCAAAATTGGTCGGGAGTTAATTAATCAGGGTGCATCTACTAATTTAGTCTCCGGTTCGAGGTGTACCTGTTCCGGACACTTTGGTTGATTTTGCGAAAATTTGTGGTGAGGGCGTACGATCGGCAAAAAAAAACCCCAAACCAGAATTGGCGG